>NZ_JBHWPL010000040.1:0-24870 GCF_043424875.1 Trueperella sp.
AGTTCATTCGGGATGTTCCAGATCGCGTGCGCGTTGCGGGTCACATCCTCGCCCGTCACGCCATCGCCGCGCGTAGCGGCCGTTTCCAGCACACCGTTCCTATACGTGAGATTGAGCGCCAGACCATCGACCTTCACCTCGGCAGTGAATCTGCTTCCCTCCGGCAACTCCGCTGTGATGCCCTCGAACCAGCTGGCCAGCTCCTCGCGGCTGAACACGTCCTGCAACGAGTACATGCGCTCGGCGTGCCGCAACTCGGGCACGTCACCGCGCGCCACCTTCGCGCCCACCTTCATCGTGGGCGATTCCGGGCTCCACAGCTCCGGATACTGATCTTCCAGAACGCGCAACTCGGCAATGAGCGCGTCATACGTAGCGTCAACCATCGTCGGCTCGCCCGTCGAATGGTAGGCCTCCTGCGCCGCCCGCAGCTTCGGCGCGAGCTCGTTCCACCGTGCTTTGGCTTCATCAAAATCATTCACGCACACATTGTCCCTCATTCCACCGTCACTGCGCTCAACTACGCTCGCATTGCCCAGCGCTCGCGCCACTCAGCCCCGTAGAACACTCTCCCGAGCCGCGATAGGCTCATCCCATGTGCGGACGTTATGCAACCACGATGTCTCGGACCGACATTCAGCTCGAGTTCCGGATCGACGTCGTCGCCGAATCCTACGAACCATCCCCCAACTACAACGTGGCACCCACACACGACGTGCCCATCATCGTTGAGCGCAAGATTCTTGCCGACGACGAGTGGGTCGGTACCGGCACGCCGCCACAAGCGCCTAGCGAGGGAGCCGCGAACGGCGAGACGCTCGTGCGCGCTCTCACCCCGGCGATGTGGGGACTCATCGCCCCGTGGGCGAAGGACACGAGCCGGCCGATGATCAACGCCCGCATGGAGACCGTGGCCGAGAAGAAGATGTTCGCTCCGTCACTGAAGAAGCGCCGCTGCATCATCCCCGCCTCCGGCTACTTCGAGTGGCGCAAGCCCGAGAAGACGCCGTTCTACATCTTCCGCGCGGACGGGCAGCCGATCGCATTCGCTGGTCTGTACTCGTGGTACAAGTCCGGCGACGAGTGGCTACTGACCTGCACGATTATCACCCGCGAGGCCGAGGGCGAGATGGCCGAGATCCACAACCGCGTTCCGCTCATCCTCAACACCGAAGAATACGACGTGTGGCTCGATCCCGAACTCACGGATCCGGGCATCATCGCCAGCTTCGAGCGGCCCAATCCGGAACTCAACTACCATCCCGTCCACAGGGCAGTCGGCAACGTTCGAAACAACGTGCCCGAGAACATTGAGCCCGCTCCGACCGAGGGCTGAGAATGTCGGGCGCGCCCGCCTTTGTCGACACGTAATCTAGAGCCATGAACAACTTCACGACGATCAGAGGGGTCTCCCCCTTCGATCTCGTACTCGCTCTGGGATATGCCGGCCTCGCGAGCATGGAAAGCCTCAACTTTCTCGGACAGCGCA
Organism: Trueperella sp.; assembly: GCF_043424875.1. Classification (NCBI taxonomy): domain Bacteria; kingdom Bacillati; phylum Actinomycetota; class Actinomycetes; order Actinomycetales; family Actinomycetaceae; genus Trueperella; species Trueperella sp. The sequence continues at coordinate 1,490 of NZ_JBHWPL010000040.1, forward strand.
CCCTCACCGATGTTCTCCTCTATCTCGCCGTTATCCTCATCGTTCTCGGCACCTTTTTCCGCCGGCTCTACCCAACCCCAGCGGCAGCCACCGTGTATGCTGGAGCCCTTTTTCGGTATTTTGCAACGCCCACCGCGGTGTGGCTCATCGACACCGCGGTGCTCTTCGCTTTGTACGCGGTGCTCACCTACGGCGGTAAGGCCGCGCGCTGGCCTGCGATTGGGGGTGCGTCATTTGGCGCCTTCCTCCTCGTCATCCCATCATTTAATTCTGGCTACCATTCCGGAACCATTTTCCTCGCACTATTCGGATCCCAAGCAGCAGTGTTAGCAACGACGACGGGCGCCCTGTTCCGGCGCCAGCAATACGTACGTATCGAACACCTTGTGAGCGACGCGGAGATGGCGCAACAAAATTCCGAACGCGAAGCCGAGCTCGCCGTCATCGGGGAACGAACTCGAATCGCCCGCGAAATGCACGACATCGTCGCCCATACGCTCTCTGTTGTTATCGCCCAAGCCGACGGAGGGCGCTACGCAGCAAAATCCAACCCCGAGGCAGCCGAACGGGCCCTGACCGTGATTGCAGACATGTCACGTGCAGCCCTTGGCGATATTCGCTCCATCATCGGGATTTTACGCGACCCGGCCGACGCGAGCGCTCCCCTTGCCCCGGAACCCATTGACTCCGACCTCAACGCTCTCATCGATCAGGTGCGAGAATCGGGCCAAGAGGTGTCCTACGTCGTGACAGGCAAAGCCCGCCCACTACCAGTGGGAGTAGGAAACTCGCTCTACCGCATCTGCCAAGAAGCGCTCACCAATTCACTCAAACACGCAGGCCCACACGCACAACTGACGATCGCTCTTCATTGGCGCCCAGCCGAAGTCATCCTTACTGTCACTGACAACGGGCGCGGAGCCGCCGCCGTCGACGACGGCAAGGGCCACGGGCTCATCGGCATGAATGAGCGCGCCGCCGTCTTTGGCGGAACGGTCGTTGCCGGACCACGCCAAGGCGGCGGGTTCAAAGTGACTGCAACGATTCCAACTCCTACCGAAAGGACATCCCATGTCTGAGGACAAGATCAGAGTAGCCCTCGTTGATGATCAGGAACTCGTGCGCAGCGGGTTTGCCATGGTCATCGATTCCCAACCGGATATGTGCACCGTTCTCGAAGCCTCCCACGGCCAGCAGGCGCTCGACCGGCTCAATCTCGTACCCGCCGACGTCGTGCTCATGGATATTCGCATGCAGGGCATGGACGGCCTCGAGGCAACCGAACGCATCGGTATGAAAGAGTTCCCGCACGGCGTCAAACCGAAAGTCATTATTTTAACGACCTTCGACTTGGACGAGTACGTGATGCGCGCAATTCGAGGTGGTGCATCGGGTTTCCTGCTCAAGGATGCGCCGCCGGATCAAATGCTCGATTCCATTCGTACGGTTTATCATGGCGACGCCGTCATCGCGCCGTCCTCGACCAAACGCCTCGTGTCCTACCTTGCTGAAAAGGCTGTGGAAGACCGTGCCCTCCGGCCAGAGATCGTTGATGTTCTCACCGATCGCGAGCGCGAGGTTCTCTACCATATGGCCCGCGGCCTTTCGAACATGGAAATCGGCGAAGAACTAGACGTCGCTCAGGCGACGATCAAAACTCACGTGGGGAGAATCTTCGCCAAACTCGGCGCACGCGACCGCGTCCAAGCGGTGGTCCTCGCCTACGAGGCCGGGCTCGTACGCCCAGGTGATCTCGGGTGAGCGCAATCAGTCTCGATTACGTGCGAAAAGTGCGCGGCATTGGTCGTGCGGCTCGCACTGTGCTCGATGACATCTCGCTTCAAATTTCTTCCGGTCAATTCACCACCGTGTTCGGGCCATCCGGTTCTGGTAAATCGGACCTCATGCAAGTGATTGCCGGGCTGACGGGCGTGGACGACGGCAACGTCGTCGTCGAAGATGTCGACCTCACGCGGGCGTCGCAGCCCGAACGCCAGCGCTTACTCGCCACTCGAATCGGTGTTCTTTACCCGCGAGATAACCTCATGCCGGCACTGACCGTCTACGAGAATCTGGATCTGCCCTCGGATTTGAACGGGAAGGATGTCGACGCCGACGAACGGGCCCGAATCGCCGAGTTATTCGGGTTGGAACCGATCCTGAATTATTATCCGGATTCGATCGCAACCGCCGATGCACAAAAAGTGGCTATCGCCGGGAGGGTCCTTGCCGGCCGGACAATCCTTTTGTGCGACGAGCCAACGGCCGGGCTTGATCAGCCAGATGCAGATTCAGTTCTGGCGCTGCTGCGCATGTGCGTGCGCGAACTTGACATCACAGTCGTCACGTTTACGACCAACCCGCTGTCCGCCCAGTATGCGGACCGTGTTCTTCTCCTGTCCAATGCGCACATCGCCGGCGAACTTATCGAGCCCACGCTCGATTCAATTTTCAACGCTCTTCAAGCCGTCCACGGTGAGGTCTAGGCACCATGCTGCGTGAGCAACTCGAATACTACTGGAGTTCCTACGTTCTGCCCGTGGTTACCCTGGTATTCCTCGTTGCCCTCACGTTCGCCTCACTGACACTGGTCGATTACGGCGAGCGCGCAGCGGGCCAGTCAGCACGCATGTCGAATCCGCCATCAGATTTCCTCGTCTACATCGAGGTCGGAACCGCGACAGATTTGGCCTCAGCACTTGCTCAGAACCCGAACGTCGAACTCGTCCACGTGGATGCTTGGCGGGCAGCGGAAGCAATATCTGCCTCCGGTACCCTCTCGATGACACTGCGCAACCTTCCCCCTCAAGAGCTACGCACCCAAGCCCTCGCACGTGGAGAATATCCCACTGAGCCCAGCCAGATCGCGGTGACCTACCAGCTCGCTGAAGCGCTCGACGTCGACATCGATTCATATCTGACGGTCACCGGCGACCTCGGCGCTAAGCGATACCTCATCACTGGGATTTATGCTCGCTCTCCCTTCGATGATCGTCTTGATTCCGCATTCGAAGGGCTCGTACTTGACGCATATCCCCACTATGTTGCCGCCCATGTGGACGACTCTGGCCAGGGCGGGATCGAAGTCAAGGGCACCTCGGCGATGGCAGCCCAGGAGGTCATGGACAACGTGCTGACCATCGGTAACTCGGTCGTCATTCAATCGCACGATCGCGAAGAGCTCATTCTTAACCGTCACAATCGGGCCCTGTCTGCGATCACGATGGCGGTGCCGTGGCTTGTCATCACAGGATTTTTCTTTGCCACCACAGTCCTCGTGTTAGGTTTCGCGGCGAGCGGGCAACAACGCGCGGTTGAAAGACGCAATCTAAGATCCTTGGGGGTCAAACCTCACCGGGTGCTTGGTATGGATATCGCGGAATTGACGGTGGTCTCGGGCCTCGGCCTCGTCTTGGGAATCGCGCTCGGGCTTGCTTTTTCTTTCGGCGTCGTCGAGTTCTTGCGCTCGGTTCCCGGATCGCACTTCATGCCCGAGAACCTCCACGCTCCGGGGCATGCTTTTGTGATTGCCACAGCGACGCTCATTGCCGCGGTGGGTATTGCCGTCCCTGTTGCAAGGGGCATATCCAAGACGGATGAGCTTCACACATGCCGCAATCGCCCGCTTTTGCTCGTGCCACTTTCCGTCATCGTCGCAGCGGTGGCAATCTACTGGGCGGGTCTGATCCCCCACGTGCACCCGAGCCTAGCCGGGGCGATGGACCGGATCATCACGGTGGCGATTATTGCCGTGCTGATTTCCGGTATTTTCACGCTGGCAATTCTTGTTGTGGGAACATTGACGCGTCGGATGAAGATTGGTGCGTGCACGCACCTCATGCCTCGTTCCCGAGTTGGGCTCATCCGCTTGCTGACATTGCTGGTTATTTTCCTGGCAGCTGGAGCATTGGGAATGATACATACGACGACGCAGTCCCTCATTGGCGACGACGTCTCGTTGCAGGACCGCTTCGACGTGGCCGTGCGATCGCGACTCGGAAAATCCGCACTCGCCGACCACCAGATCAGTGTTGTGCGAACTTGGCAGGACGCCGATCGCACGCTGTCACTGCGGTCGATCGAAACCGACCTGCCAGCGTACACCCCTTTCCAACCCGGGCCGATCTACGCCGTTGACCCCTCGGAAGCCGAGGCGTACTTCGGATCATCCCTCGGCCTCGATTCTCGTTTGCTCGTCCCCCTTGGCACCGAGGGCACCCCAGGCACCATATCGTTCCACTACGACGACGCCGATCGCGCGGTTCATACGGTTAATCTCGAGGTCGTAGAAGCGAACGTCCCGGTCGCACTCGTGTCTACCAAGGACGTGCCAGGGCTCGAGATCGATGAAATGTGGGTTCGGCTCGTGCCAAACGCACTCGAAACCCTTTCGCAGACCTACCCGGACTTCGAGGAACGATTGAGCTCTCACACCCCGTCCACTCGGCCGGTCATCACGTTAAGTTTGTCGGACAACGCGCCCCGCCCACTCAACACAGGCCATCTTGCGATGGTTATCCAATCAAGCATTTTCGCGCTCTTCGCGTTCGTCGCATTCGTGCGCGTACCTCGCGCCTTTTCGCTCTACGAATTCGAGAACCGGAACCTGCGCGCGCTTGGTCTCAGTGATCGTCGTCGCCGGTTCCGCCGGCTTGGCGACGCCATCGTCTCGGGCGCGATCATGCTATGTGCAGGTTCGGTCGTGGGTATCGTGGCCGCTGGACTCGTCCTTTCGAATGCCGGCGTTGTGGGAGTGGCATTGCAGGTACCATGGTCGGCCCTCACCGCGAACCTGGCCATTATTTTGCTCGCGTTTATGACCTTTGGCGCGATCAGCACGCGCGCCGACGTGGCGCAAGCCACAAACCGCGCAAATTAGCCGATTCTTGGTCGTTTATCACAGTTTTTTCCCTTTACCCAACCGCCAAAACCTGCGAAGGTTAATTGCGTATGAACCCGCGAGGATCAACTCGCACCCACTAGGAGACGGTAATTTATGGATTGGCGCCATCGTGCAGCATGCCTCAACGAGGACCCGGAACTCTTCTTCCCGATTGGTTCCTCAGGTCCGGCTATGGCACAGGTTGAGCGCGCCAAGGCCGTCTGTGCCACCTGCGACGTGCAGGACGTGTGCCTGAAGTGGGCACTGGAGAACAACCAGGATGCTGGCGTGTGGGGTGGCATGTCCGAAGACGAGCGCCGCACGCTCAAGCGCCGCACGGCACGCGCGCGCCGCTAACTCGAATTTGACGAAGGCCGGCTGGTGTCACACCAGCCGGCCTTCGCGTTAAGTACATGGCCAGTGAGTAGCGCGGACCTGCTATATCCCGCGGATGTTGAGGTCGAGTATGACGATCGTTCCCCCGCCGTCGCGCTTGTGCCAGTCGATGCGGCCGTGAAGCTCACCTGCCACCATCGTCTTCACGATCTGGGAGCCGAGGCCGGGCTTGGACTTCTTCATTCCCACCCCGTCGTCTGCGACCTCGATGTGCAGGTTCTGGCCATCGCGCTCGGCCTTGATGTCGAGGCGGCCGCCGTCGGGTAGCCCGTGCTCGATGGCATTGGAGATGATCTCGTTCATGACCACGCCAAGGGCAGTCGCCTGCTCGGCGCTCACGCGGCCGAAGTTACCGTTAAAGGTGGTGACCACCGGGTTTGACGTGACTGCCACGTCGCGGACCATGCGCATGACGGGCACGAAGACCTGATCGAAGTCCACCACTTCGTCAATCGTCTGAGAGAGCTTTTCATGGACGACGGCGATGGTCGAGACGCGGCGCTGCGCCGTGTCGAGCGCATTGCGAGTCTTGCGCGAGATGGCGCGGCGCGACTGCATGCGCAGGAGCGCCGAGACGGTCTGCAGGTTATTCTTCACCCGGTGATTGATCTCGCGGATCGTGGAGTCTTTCGACATGAGTTCGCGCTCTTGGCGGCGCAGCTCGCTGATGTCGCGGCACAGGATGACGGCGCCCTCGCGGGTCGTGCCGTTAAGAAGCGGAACGGCGCGGAACATCACCACCACGTCGTGACGTTCGATCTCGGCCATCCACGCCGCCCTACCCATGAGCACGAGCGGCAGCGCTTCGTCGACCTGCTGAATGCCCTCAAAATCGCCGGTCACGAGCTCGGCGAGCACCGAACCGACGATCGGCTCTTCAACGCCGAGGCGGCGAAAGTGCGAGACCGAGTTCGGCGAGGCATACAGCGCCTTCCCGCCCGCGTCCACGTGGATCAGACCGTCCGAGACGCGTGGCGTGCCGTGGCGGTAGCTCGACGGCGATCCGTCGATCGGGAACTGACCGCGCTCGACCATCCGCGCAAGATCACTGGCCATCGCCTCATAGTTGGCGAGCATCTGCGTGGGAACCCGATCCCCGCGCTGGGATGCCACCATGGCCATCACTCCGACCACGCCGTCCTCATGCCGCACGGGCACAAGGCGCAAGTCGAGCGCTTCGGCGTCGTCGGTAAAGAACACCTGCTCGCCGGTAGTGTAGGCGTGAAAGAGCCGCTCCTCGAACCACTTTTGCGGGTGGCCGCCCACGAAATCCGACTGGTGAACGGTGGTCGCCGTACTTGGGCGGGCTTGCGCTGCGACAGTCATCTGGTGGCCGTCGACGACGTAGAGAACAAGGTCGGAAAAGGCGATGTCGGCGATAATCTGCCAATCGCCGGTCAACTGATGCAGCCAGTCGCGTTGCGAGGAGCTGAGGTTGGAGGCGCGGTCCAAGATACGTGAAAGCGTTGGCACACTCCCACAATAGTGATTAATCGTGTTGAATAGGAAATATGAAATTCCAATCTGAGACCAGCTATGTAGGCCCTATCGCGCTCGTCCTCGACGTTCTTGGCTCCGAAGAGCTACTTCGCAAACGCGAAGCGGACGCCGGCGCGGAAGGGATGGTGAACTACAGCGGTACGAGCAGGGATCACATCTTCCAGGTGCAGGTTCCCAACAGCGAGTTGCCATCCGCCGTGCGTTCATTCCTGCCCAACGGACTCACCGCTGTTCTCACGGGCACGGCCAAGGAGCTCACCGAAGCCGGCCAGGTTCAGGGCGCCTCGCTCGTCTACGACATCGCCGTTCAGGGCGCCCCCGCCTCCGGCTCGCTCACCTTCATCCTCGCCGACGGCGGCGCCACCACGCCCGCGAAGATCCTAGGCGACATCTCCGTCAACATCCCCTTCGTGGGCGGGCGCCTCGAAAAGGCTGCAGTCAAGGAGGTCGAGGGCCTTCTGGCGCACGACACCGAGTTGGTCAACGAGGAGGTCGCGCGCGTCCGCGCTGAGCAGGGCGTTGATGGCGAGGAGCCCGGCGACGAGAACGATCCCAGCGGCGAAGCCCCGGGTTCCGACGCCACGGAGTACTAAGGCCGAGTTTCGGCGCGCCCTGCCCACTGGGCGGACGCCGCGGGCTTGACCGCGGATCGCTACGCGTTCTTGGTTAGACTTGGCTCATGGCAGTCATCAATAGGCAGTACGAAGATCTCCTCAAGGACGTCCTTGAGAACGGCACCGAAAAGACCGACCGCACGGGCGTGGGCACGCTGTCCGTCTTCGGCCGCCAGTTGCGCTACGACCTCGCCAGCGAAGGCTTCCCGCGCATCACCACGAAGTTTGTGGCGATGAAGGCCGTCAAGGGCGAGCTGCTCTGGTTCCTGCGCGGAGACACGAACATCAAGTGGCTTCAGGACCACGGCGTGACGATTTGGGACGAGTGGGCCGACGACGACGGCGAGCTCGGGCCCGTCTACGGCTACCAGTGGCGTTCGTGGCCGGCTCCCGGCGGAGAGCACATCGACCAGATCGCCAAGGTGATCGATCAGATCACGAACACGCCCGACTCGCGCCGCATCATCGTCTCGGCGTGGAACGTCGCGGATCTTGACGACATGGCGCTTCAGCCGTGCCACGCGTTCTTCCAGTTTTACGTGGCCGATGGGAAGCTCTCCTGCCAGCTCTACCAGCGATCGGCGGACCTGTTCTTGGGCGTGCCGTTTAACATTGCGTCCTATTCGCTGCTCACCCACATGATCGCCCAGCAGACTGGCCTCGAGGTGGGCGACTTCGTGTGGACGGGCGGGGACTGCCATATTTACACAAACCACATTGATCAGGTCAAAGAGCAGATTTCTCGCGAGCCCTACCCCTTCCCCACTCTCGAGTTGAGGAAAGCGGACTCGATTTTCGACTACGAGATGGATGACATCCTGGCCTCTGAGGGATACCGGCATCATCCCAAGCTCACCGGCGAGGTGGCCGTCTGATGCTCGGGATGATTTGGGCGCAGGGCCATGACCGCGCCATCGGCAAGGACGGCACGATGGCCTGGCACGTGCCGGAGGATCTGGCATTCTTTAAGAGGATGACGATGGGCAATCCCGTCATCATGGGCCGCAAGACGTGGGAGTCGCTCGGCGAGGAATACCGCCCGCTTCCTGGCCGCCAGAACTTCGTGATCACGCGCGATCCGGACTACTTCCTCAACGGCGCACTGATCGCCAACAGCATCGAGGAGGCCTACGATATGGCTCGCCTGTCTGCCAAGGCCTCGACCGGCGAGGACGATCCCCTCGTGTGGATTATGGGCGGGGCTCAGGTCTACGAGTCGGCGCTCGAGATGGCCGACGGCGTGGTCATTACCGACGTCGACCTCGAGGTTCCCGATGCGGATGCGTTCGCGCCGATGATCCCCTTCGATTGGGAAACCGTCGAGTCTGACCCGGATCGTGGCTGGCACACGGCCGCTAACGGCACGCGCTACCGCATGACGATCTACCGCAAGAAGCGCTCGAACTTCGATCCAGGTCCGCTGGTGGCACCTGGCGCGCCGACCACGTCCGAGACGCTTTAGCACGTCTCCCGCGCGATGCGGGCTCAGCCGAAGAGTTCGTCCATCGGCTTGAAATCGTCGAAGAGCTCCTTGGCCGCATCGATGTCTGACTTTGCCGATGCGCGAGCCGTGCCCACGCGAGCGGCCGCGGGTTCGGCGTCGTCAAGCTCGGGCTTGGCAGCACCGGATTCGGTACCATCCCCCGCGCCGGCCTCGCGTAAGCTCTCCTCGGCCTTCGCGCCAGAGCCCGCAAGGGAGCGCACGATCACCGCGAGCTCGCCAGCAACGCGGCGGATGCGTCCGCCGATGCTCGACCCGCCGGAGGAATCCGAGTCGGCGGCGTGCGCGCCGAAGTCTTCCGTTGCCGCATACACGGCCGTCGGCGCGGTGATCGCGTGCAAGTACGTGAACATCGGGCGGATGGCGTGTTCGGTGACGAGTGAGTGGCGCGGCGTGCCACCGGTGGCGCCGATGGCCACCGGCTTTCCACGAAGCGTCTCCTCGGGCAGCACGTCGAAAAACGATTTGAACAGACCCGAATAGGACGCGTTGTATGCGGGCGTGACGGCCACGAGGGCGTCGGCGCTCTTCACCTTTTCGAAGGCATCCTCGAGCTCGGCCGAGGGAAATCCCGTCAGCATGTTGTCGGTAATCGCGTGCGCGAGTTCGCGCAGCGAGACGTGGACGATGTCGCCGCCGAGCTCGCCCCGCACGGCCTCGCCGATGGCGTGGCCGAGCTGCTGGGTGGTTGAGCTCTCGGACAGAGAGGCTGACACAATCGCGATACGCATTATCGGCCCTCCGCCAGGCGGATGAGGTTGTCAGCGTTTCGCAGGGATGCCTCGTCGTCGTCCTGCTGCTTGTAGAAGGAGGCGCCGGTGACGTCGTCGACGGCGACCTTCTCGGTACGCGTCTGCTCCCCGCGGGCCGCGAGCAGCGACTGGTGGGTCGGAGCATCCGGCACACCCTCTGGGCGCATGGATTCGAACTCCTTGCGCATCACGGGCACGATTTCGCCGAGGAAATCGAGCTGCTCAAGAACCGTCTTGAGCGGCAGTCCCGCGTGGTCGATGAGATACATCTGGCGCTGGTAATCGCCCACATCCTCTCGGAAGCCCAGCGTGCGGTCGATGACCTCCTGCGGCGAACCGACCGTCAGCGGGGTCTGCGAGGTGAAGTCCTCCATCGACGGGCCATGGCCGTAGACCGGCGCGTTGTCAAAGTACGGGCGGAACTCGCGCTTTGCGGTCTGCGAATCCTTGGCCATGTAGAACTGCCCGCCAAGGCCGACGATCGCCTGGGCCGCCGTGCCGTGGCCGTAGTGCTCGAAGCGCTGGCGATACAGGGCGATCATGCGCTTGGTGTGGCTCATCGGCCAGAAGATGTTGTTGTGGAAGAAGCCGTCCCCATAGTAGGCGGCCTGCTCGGCGATCTCGGGCGAGCGGATCGAGCCGTGCCAGACGAAGGGCGGGATGCCATCAAGCGGGCGAGGCGTGGAGGTGAAGCCGCGCAGGGGCGTGCGGAACTTGCCCTCCCAGTTGACCTCGTCCTCTTCCCACAGGCGGCGCAGGAGCGCGTAGTTTTCAATCGCCAGCGGGATGCCCTGACGGATATCTTGACCAAACCACGGATAGACCGGGCCGGTGTTTCCGCGGCCCATCATCAGATCCATGCGGCCATCGGACAGGTGCTGAAGCATCGCGTAGTCCTCGGCGATCTTCACCGGATCGTTGGTGGTGATGAGAGTGGTGGAGGTCGAGAGGATAATCTTCTTCGTCTCTGCTGCGATGTAGCCAAGCGTGGTGGTCGGTGAGGATGAAAAGAATGGTGGGTTGTGGTGCTCGCCGATCGCGTAGACGTCGAGGCCTACCTCTTCCGCATGCTTGGCGATCGCAACCGACGCCTTGATGCGCTCATGCTCAGACGGCGTCTTGCCCGTCGTCGGATCAGTCGTCACGTCGGACACTGAGAAAATTCCAAACTGCATTTGTCGTTACCTTCGATTCTTGGGTGGTCACCCGTGGGTGGTCATCGTGATGGTTCAATTCTAAAACAGGTTAGTTTAACTTTCAACCATAGCGATGTGGGCTTGGCAATAGATTGCGGTTTGCTCCGCGCGTGCGCCGATCCTGCACGCCGATCCGCTGCGCGAGAATTTGCGACACCCCACCCCGCCATCATTGCGACACTTGATCCCCGTAGAGTCCCTAACTAGTGCAGGGCCACGCGTTGCGCGTTGAAATCGACGCCGGCGTGGCGTAGATTTCTTAGCGACACCTACAGAACGGATTCCGATGGGCCTTGCACGACCAGTCTTTACTGCGTTCGGCCTGCTCTTTTTCGGACTCGGCTTCATCGGCATGTTCATACCCGTTCTGCCAACAATCCCCTTCTGGCTGCTGGCGGCCGCGTGCTTCATGCGCGGCTCGTCCCGCATGTATGAATGGCTCATGACCCACCCGCAGTACGGCGAGTACATCTACCAGTACCGCGAAGCAAAGGCCATCTCCATGCGCACGAAAGTCACCGCGATCGGCGCCCTGTGGGTCGGCATCCTGCTCTCGATCTGGATCGTCCCGCTCGTGGCCGTCAAGATCTTCCTCGCCGCCGTGGCGATCGCAGTGACGATCTACCTCGCTAACCTCGAGACCCTGCAGTACGGCGACCTCGCCACCGCACGCGCGTCGTATTCCGACTTCGTGCGCGCCGAGTTCGGCCGCGAGCTCTAACGTAAAGGCGCCCCGAAGGGCGCCTTTACTGATGTGCCGTAGCGCATCGCGTCTTAGTGTATTTCAGAGTCGCGATCCACTTGAGTTTGGTTACCGTAGGAGTCGGTCCGCTGCTCGGTGGTTCGCGTCCGGCGTCCCATCATTCCCGTTAGCAGAGAAATGACGAGCCAGATGCCGCCCGCAACCATGAGGATCAGGCCGATCGTGGAGATTTCAATTCCGGAGACCTGGTAGTTCACCGCGAAGTACAAGATTGCACCCACAACGATGAGGAAGACCGGTCCGCCTAGCGCAATACCTCTCATAAACTCTCCTTTAGTTGAGTCGTTGATTAAACGGTAAACGGTTTTAGGTGCCGGGCACACTGAATACGCTCTGGGCGTGCATGCCTTGATTTCTTGTGTAAGCACGTAGGGTAACGGCATGAGCACGGAGTTTTCGCTGCAGCGCGCACAAGAGAAGATGGCGGCCGCCGGAGCCAGCGACCTCGCAATCCGCACGATGCGCCACTATTTCCTAGAGGCCGCCGCTGGCGCCACGGGCTTCGTGCCAGAATCCACCATCGAACCGCTCGAGGACGTTGCAGCGCTCAAGGACGTCGCAACGCTCAAGGACGCCTCACCACACACCGCCGCCCACAGCGAAGCGCTCGACCAGACCGTCATCCTCAAACTCAACGGCGGGCTCGGCACCTCGATGGGGATGGATCGCGCGAAGTCGTTGCTTGAGGTGCGCGACGGGAAGTCGTTCCTCGACATCATCGTTCAGCAGGTACGCTCCGCCCGCGAGCGCTACGGCGCGCGCCTGCCACTGATTTTTATGAACTCATTCCGGACGCGGGCCGACACGCTCGAGCGCGTGCCGAGCGACATCGTCGTCGACGATCTTCCCCTTGATTTCATCCAGGGGATGCAACCGAAGTTGGCGGCGGACACGCTCGAGCCCGTCGAATGGCCGGCGAACCCCGAGCTTGAGTGGTATCCGCCGGGGCACGGTGACATCTACACGGTGCTTCAAGAGCGCGGGATCATCCGCCAGCTACTCGAGCACGGGTACCGCTATATGGCAACCTCGAACGCGGACAATCTGGGTGCGTATCCCTCGGCTGAGTTGGCGGCGTGGTTCGCCGAATCGGGCGCGCCGTTTGCGATGGAGGTCGCGGCCCGGACGAAGGCGGATAACAAGGGCGGCCACCTCGCTCGCAGGCGCAGCGACGGCCGGATCGTCCTGCGCGAGGTGGCGCAAACCCCGGCCTCGGACATGGACGCGTTCACCGACGAGACCAAGCACCGCTTCTTCAACACGAACAACCTGTGGTTCAACCTCGGGGCCCTCGCCCAGCTCCTCGAGGAGGGCGACGGGATCGCTGGCCTGCCGCTCATCGTCAACCACAAGACGGTCGACCCGGCGGATCCGACGTCAACCCCGGTGGTCCACCTCGAGACGGCGATGGGCGCGATCATCGAACAATTCGACGGCGCACAGGCAATCCTCGTGCCGCGGAGCCGGTTCCTCCCCGTGAAGAACACCGCGGACCTGTTTCTCGTGCGCTCGGATGCTTTCGACTTCGGCGACGACGGCGCGGCGCGAGTAGCGATGGATCCCCTACCGTCGATCGATCTGGACCCGACGTACTTCCGAAACATTGCCGACTTCGATGAGCGCGTGGGCGCGATTCCATCCGTTCGGGAGCTGGAGTCGCTCACCGTTCGTGGCGACGTTCGAATCGATCCGGGGATGCATCTGGCCGGTCACGTGAGGCTCCCGTAATAACCCCGCATCCAGCGCCAACGAGCACTCAGAGGCGCGCAACCGCGCCGTAAAAAGGTTCAACCCGAAACTAGTTGCAAGATTCGGGCCGAAAAATGTAACGGAAAATCGTTTCCGCTGGTCAGCGAGTTTGTTGACGAAGCGTAAGTTACCGTGGCCAAAACTTTTTATTGGATTTCGTGAATTTGAATTACTCTAAACTGCAGGTCGTTGATAGTTGCAGGCCGAGAGTTTGGTGAGTCTCTCCGCCGCTTTACACGCACTCAACGATCGCGCCACAAGTCACCTGCGTACGCCTGTCTCGTCGCGGTGACGATTTGCCAGCGTCTTTGACGCGGCTCCTAGGGGGTGGCGTTGTTCGGCCCGGCATTGCGCCGGGCCGAACTTTTCATCCCGAAGCCCTACTCCTCCGCAATCGCGTCGAGCACGTCCATGCGAGCCGCTTTCCTCGCGGGGAGAACTGCGGCCAGGACGCCCACAACGAGGCCGACCAGGAGGGCCACTCCCATGGTCGCCCACGGCACCACGTACAGCGCCTCGCCGTCCGATGCGAGCGTCAGCACAAGGCCAAGTGGCACGCCGAAGACGACGCCGACGACCGTGCCGAACAGCGTGATGATGATCGACTCTTGAACGACCATCCTGCGCACTCCCGAGCGTTGCATGCCCACCGCGCGCAGGAGGCCAATCTCGCGCACGCGATCCACAATCGACAGCGTGAGCTTGTTGACCACGCCGAGCACTGCGATGATCACCGACAAGCCCAAGAGCGCGTAGACGATGGTCAGCACACCGTCGGCTTGCGAGCCCCGCCGTCGTCTCTCGTGGAAAATTCTGCGCTTTGGCGCGTGTTGCCAACCATTGTCATGTCGAAAGAATATGAGGGTTCGATAAACTTCCGATAAACAGCGCGCACCTCGCTGCGTGAAAAAGCCGGTGATAGCGACATTCTTATCGCTATCACCCGCCAAGACGAAGGTCCCGTTTTTTGGGGCTACTTGTCCAACCGCCGCTTGAACGTGGCGCGCAGGCGCTCCTTGTTCACGGCAGCCACGGCGCTCAGCGGGATATCCGCCGGGCATACCTCGGCGCATTCGCCGTAGTTGGAACACGGGCCGAAATTCTCCTCGGCGACGTCGATCATCGCTCTGGCGCGCTGGGTGCGCTCCTGCGAAGGCATCGGAAGCATCGCCAGGTGGGTCAGCTTCGCACCGAGATAGAGGTGGGCCGAGCCGTTCGGGCAGGCCGCCACACATGCGCCACACCCGATGCAGGCCGCGTAATCGAGCGCGTCCTCCACCGTTTCGTGGTCGATGGGCAGGGCGTCGGCGTCGGGCGCCGTACCGGCGTTCACGGCCACGTGACCGCCAGCTTCGAGCATCTCGTCAAGCGCGTGGCGGTTGACCATGAGGTCGCGTACCACCGGGTACGACGCCGATCTAAACGGCTCGATCCGGATCGTCTGGCCGTCGTGGAACGAGCGCAGGCGCTGGTGGCATGCCGGCGTGTTTCGTTCCAGCCCGTGCGGGATTCCGGCGACCTGAATGCCGCACGCGCCGCAAATACCTTCGCGGCAGTCGGACTCGAAAGTCACTGGCTCCTTGCCGCTGTTGACCAGCTGCTCGTTGAGCCTGTCCAACATTTCGAGGATGGACATCGATCCGTCGAGCTCCGCCACGGTGTGGTGCTCGTATCTGCCCTTGGCGTTCGGGCCCTCTTGACGCCAGATTTCAAGTGTCAGTTTCATGAGTAGCTCCTCGTTGCCAGCGGAACGGCGGTGAACTCCAGCGGTTCCATGTGGCGGGTAAACGTTCCATCGGCGTGCGACTCCCATGCGGAGGCGAACGCCCATTCGTCGTCGTTACGCTTGGCCTCGCCGTCGTCCTGATGCTCGAAGCGGAAGTGCGCTCCGGCGGACTCCTCGCGGTCGAGGGCGTCGATGCACATGAGCTCGGCAAGCTCGAGGAAGTCTTGGACTCGGCCGGCCTTCTCCAGCGTCTGGTTCACGTGTTCAGATCCTCCGGGGACCGACAGATCCTGCCTGAACTCGCGTTGGAGGCGGCGGACCTCGCTGAGCGCGGTCGTCAGCGATTCCTTGGTTCGGCCAACGCCACAGCCCTCGTACAGGATCTCGCCGAGCTCGCGGTGGAACTGCTGCGGGCCGCGGCTACCGCCGATGTCGAGGAAGTGCTGAGTATCTGCCTCCACGCGGGCAATAGCATCGCGCACGGACTGCGAATCCATGCTCGGCAGCTCCTCGCCCAGGTGCTTCGAGAGGTAGTTCGGAACCGAAAACGGCAGGGTGAACCAGCCGTCTACGCAGGCCGACAGCAGCGAATTCGCGCCCAGGCGGTTTGCACCGTGGTACGCCCAGCCGCACTCCCCGCCCACGAACAGGCCGGGGATCGACGTCATCTGATCGAAGTCCGACCACAGGCCGCCCATGGTGAAGTGCGCGGATGGCGCGATACGCATCGGCACCTCATAGGGGTTCTCGCCGGTGGCATGGGTGTACATGTCGAACAGGTTGCCGTAGCGGGCCTTGATCGTCTCTTTGCCGTGAGCGCGCAGGGCGTCGGAGAAGTCGAGGTACACCGAATTCTTCAGCGGGCCAACGCCGTGGCCGGCATTGATCTGCTCGGTTGCCGCGCGCGAGGAAATATCGCGCGGCGAGAGGTTGCCGTACGCCGGATACTTGCGCTCCAAGTAGTAGTCGCGTTCCTCTTCGGGAATGTCATTTGGCTCGCGGGTGTCGTTCTTATCCTTCGGCACCCAGATCCGCCCGTCGTTGCGCAACGATTCGGACATGAGGATCGTCTTGGACTGCCACGGCGAATTCACCGGCAGACCTGTCGGGTGGAACTGCACGAACGAGGTATGCGCGAGATAGGCGCCGTGCTTGTGTGCGCGCCAGGCGGCGGTACCGTTCGAGTTCAGCGCGAGCGTGGACTGGAAGTAGACCGAGCCGTAGCCGCCCGTGGCCAAAATGACCGCGTGTGCCGGAATGGCCGTCACCTTGCCCGTGACGAGGTCGCGGATCACCACGCCTCGAGCCACGCCGTCTTCCATGATGAGGTCAAGCATCTCGGAGCGCAGGTGGATCTTCACCGTGCCGGCCTTGATCTGCCTTTGCAGCGCCTGCGAGCTCGAGAGTTGGAGCTGTTGGCCGGTCATGCCACGCGAATAGTACGTTCGCGAGACCTGCACGCCACCGAACGAGCGGGTGGCGAGCGTGCCGCCGTACTCGCGCGCAAACGGCGTGCCGATCGCATTCATGTGGTCGATCACGCGCACGGACTCCTCGCCCAGGCGGAACGCCTCGGCTTCACGAGCGCGGAAATCGCCGCCCTTGATCGTGTCCGTGACGAATCGGTGGAGCGAATCGCCATCCACCTTGCGCGCACGCGCCGCATTCACGCCGCCTTGTGCAGCCACCGAATGAGCGCGGCGGGGAGCATCGTGGTAGGTCACTGAGTGCACGTCGTAGCCGAGCTCGCCCAGCGCGGCTGCCGCGCCGGAACCGGCGAGTCCGGTTCCGACGACGACGACGGTGAACTTCTTCGTATTCAGCGGGCTAACGAGCTTGTACTCGTCGCGTCTGCGCTGCCACGCCGTGGCGGGATCCCCCTCGGGTACGCCGCCGCTGAGGATCGTGCCCACGCGGGCGCCGTTGATCTTCATCTTCGGCGGGGTAAATGCACGAGCGGACTGGGCCTTGTCGGACGCAACTTTCCCACCGGCGTCGTTCTTACCGGCGAGGACCTCGCCGATGTCTTTCATCTTGTTAATAAAACTCAACTGAGCCACCCCATCTGGACTGCGAGCGGAAGCGATGCGTTGCCAAGGAGGATCGCGATCGCGGCAACGGCGCCAATGATCACGAAGGTCATGCGAAGGCGTTTGCCCATCGACCCGAGGTCCACTGCCACGTTCTTTGCGCCGTGGGCGACGTGAATCGCGAGGAACAGCATCATCAGCGAATAGAAGATCGCGACGATCGGGCGGCTAAAAGAGGCCACGAGGTTCGAGTACGCCACCGACTCCGTGGCCGTGGGGCCCTGGAAGGACTCGGGTGCGATGGGTGTGGCGCCCACCGTCAGATCGAGCACGTGAAGAATAACGAACGCGAGGATGAGGACGCCGGTAAAGGGCATCAACCGCGCGGACAGCGCTTGGAGTCCGTTGCGATACCTCCTCGCGCGATGCCTGCCACGGAATTTTCGGCCGCGTACGTACAAAATGGCGGCGGCGACGACGTGCAAGATCAGCGACGTGATGAGCACGATGCGCATGATCCACAAGACGCCCGTCTCCGGGAACAGTGGCGCGAAGGCGTGGCGCAGCCAGAAGGCGTAGCCATCGAAACTCTCCGGGCCCATATACGCCTTGAGATTTCCGTACAGGTGAATAAGTACAAAGATCGCCCAAATGGCGCCCGTGATCGCCATGACGACCTTCAAGGCCCATGACGGCGGTGCTTTTAATTTCATCGTTCCTCCTGCTCGCCATTATTCCGGACAAAATCTGGCGAACACGGGACCCTCCTCCCGAATAGGACTTAGCGCTGGGCGCGGGAGGGATCTCAATCGCCGGGCGCGTTTACGACGCGGGGAGGTGTCGAGTTCCACTAGCGCGGAGCCATATCCGGCACCAGCACTCAGTAGTCTGGGATGCGTGAATAAAGGTGATCAAGGCACACGCCAAACAACAGGTCCCATCGGGGCGCTCGTGAACGTCGTTCGCGGGTTCCTCATCGGAATGGCCGAACTCGTACCCGGAATCTCCGGCGGAACGGTTGCGCTCGTCGTCGGCGTCTACGAACGCCTCATCGACTCGGGAATGTCCCTCATGCGGGGCGTCAAGCATCTTGTTGGCGACCGAAGCCAGGCCAAGCGCACATTCGCGGCCACGGATCTCGTGCTGATCGCCGCGCTGCTGGCAGGCATGGCGATCGCGGTGTTCTCGATGGCCGGCACGATGGCCAATTTCGTGGACAACCACGCCCCCATCGCCCGCGCGCTGTTCCTAGGCATGGTCGCCGTGTCGATCTACGTGCCGTTCTCCATGGTCGATCGCTCCGAGGTCAAGAAGCGGCCGTGGGTCTGGATCGTCTTCGCAGTGGCCGCCGCGCTCACATTTGTGGGAACCGG
The DNA here is from genome assembly GCF_043424875.1 of Trueperella sp. Lineage (NCBI taxonomy): Bacteria > Bacillati > Actinomycetota > Actinomycetes > Actinomycetales > Actinomycetaceae > Trueperella > Trueperella sp. Next base: position 19,972 of record NZ_JBHWPL010000040.1, read on the forward strand.
CGTCACCTCCGCTACGCAGGAATCGCCCTCCATGCCAATCGTCTTCGTGGCCGCCGCGGTCGCGGTGTGTGCGCTGGTGTTGCCGGGCATTTCTGGCTCGTTCTTCCTCCTTGCCGTTGGCCTGTACCAGCCGGTCATGGCGGCCGTGGCCGATCGAGATCTTGGGTTCATGGCAGTGTTCGCGGCCGGAGCGATGACTGGCATCCTTCTCTTCGTTCGCGTGCTTGATTACCTGCTCGAGAACCACCGAGCCGTCACGCTCGTGACGATGGCTGGCCTCATGCTCGGTTCCCTTCGGGCGCTGTGGCCGTGGCAGGATGCTGACGCCAACCTCTTGGCGCCCGGCGCCGATTGGCCGGCCATGCTGGGCTGGTTCGCGCTTGGCGCGGCCGCCGTCGTCGTCACGTTGGTCGCCGAACACTTCCTGCAAAAGGACGATCGCGACCAGGTTGACAAGTTCACCGAGCACGTCGAGTAAACCGCGCGTGTTGTAAGCTAGATGCGATCTCCCCCCGGGACGACCCGGCGAGGCTTCATTCGGACAAGGGACGGCCCTTAAAGAAAGTTCTCATGCCCGCTGTTATTGGCTGGTTGGCCGTCATTGCCACATTCATTTTTAACCTGTCGGGGACCCTCGCGCTGATCGCTCTCCTTTCGGTCATCGTGTACGCGTCGTTCGGCGTGATGCACCGCGCCGACGCCCTCGCCCGCCGCCTCGGCGAACCGTTTGGCACCATCATCTTGACCCTCTCGATCAGCGTGATCGAGGTGGCCATGGTGGCGAGCGTGCTGCTCGGCCCTGGCGACCACGCCTCGATCGCCCGCGATACCGCGTTTTCCGGCGCGATGATCCTGCTGAACTTCATCTTGGGAGTCGCGGTGCTGGTGGGCGGCTTGCGCCACGGCACGATGCGATTCCAGATCGCGGGCGCCTCGCAGTACATCGCCACGATCTTCACGCTTGGCGCCGTCACCTTCGTCTTCCCGCTCTTGGTTAACGACGCCGGTGCGCTGTCTGGCGCCTATGGGGGCGTCGTCGCGGTGCTCGTTCTCATCTCCTACGTGTTCTTCATGTGGCGGCAGCTCGGAGCGAATTCGGAGGATTTTGCCGAAACGGAGCCCAGGCCGCGAACCGACGAGCCAGCGATGCCGAACTTTGTCTGGCTGGTCATGACCCTGTTGCCGATCGTGCTTCTCTCGCACGCCGTGTCTCCCCTGCTCGATGAAGCCGTGCCGCACACGGCTCTGGCCGGCCTCGTCATCGCGGCAATCGCGCTCCTGCCGGAAACCTTCACCACGTTTAACGCCGGGTGGAAGGGTCAGCTTCAGCGCACGTCCAATTTGACGCACGGCGCGCTCGTGTCGGTGGTCGGGCTCTCGGTGCCCACCGTGCTCCTCATCGGAGCGCTCACCGGCCAGACGGTGGTTCTCGGTGCAGATCCCGCCGACCTTGCGCTGCTCGGCCTGACGATGGGACTCTCGATTGCCGTGCTCGCCGGCGGCCGCGCGACGGCCATTCATGGGCTCGGGCACCTGCTCATCTTCGCCATGTACGTGACCTCACTGGTGTAAGCCGGTAGCCAGCGCACAGACTTCCTGCACACAGCCTTCCAGCGTACAGTCCGCCGGGGACGGCCGGCGCGAACGTAGCACCAAACAGTGAACCCCGGCCGTTTGCCGTGTGGGGTATGCGACGTTCGGTTAGTGCACGCCCGGGTTTGACTAACTCGCCTGCGAGGGACATCTCGGACAGAGTTGGATATGGTGAAAGTGGATTGTTAGCGATGAAGGGATCCACCATGACCACTCCACATTTCCTGAGCAAGGCGGACGGCGCGGGCGCCTTTCACGCCGATCGCGAGCCGAAGCTGCGCATCGAGCCGGGAACGGGCGAGCAGATCACGTTTGAGACCGACGACGAAGCGTATGCGCAGATGCACGAGTTCAAGTCGATGGACAAGGTGACGGCCACGCTGAACCCGCTGACCGGGCCGGTGTACGTCGAGGGCGCCGAGCCGGGCGATGTTCTGGCGGTGACGATTCACGATATCCAGTTCCCGTCGGAGACCGGCTGGTCGATCTATCTTCCGGGTGCGGGCGCGCTTGCCGGGCCCATGGGCGATGAGATGTACACGCGCAAGATCAAGGTGGCAGATGGCCGCGTTCACGTCAGCGATGAGATCTCCGTGCCAATGAAGCCGATGATTGGCTGCATCGGAGTGGCCGCGGCGGACGTCACCATGTCCACCGTCATGCCCTCCTACCCGACCGGCGGCAACATGGATCTGACCGACGCCGCCCCGGGGTCGACCGTCTACCTGCCAGTTCAGGTTGAGGGCGCACTGCTCTACATCGGCGACCTCCACGCGGTGATGTCACGGGGCGAGTCCTCGTTCGTGGCGATTGAGGCTGCCGGCGAGGCGACCGTGTCCGTTGACCTCGTCAAGGCTCCCGCCGACGACGATTCGCTAGCTCGCCTACGTGCGCCGCGCGTGGAGACCGAGGAGGATATCATCTCGGTGGGCCTCGGAGATCCGGTTCAGGACTCGATCATCATGGCCTACGAGTCGCTCTTCGACGTGCTGACCACCGACAAGGGGCTGAGTAACGAAGATGCGTACACCCTCATGTCTGCGGTGGCGCATACTGAACTCGGCGGCCCCACCGGATCGAAGGATCCGGATCCCGTGCACCCCTTCCGAGCAATCGGTGCCGTTACATTGGCCCGCATCGAGAAGAAGCATCTGGGTTAGTTTGCCCGACGACTCGGTGCAGGCTCCCGCGCGGGGCTAGCACTCGCGCGGGGCTAGCACTCGCGCAGGGCTCGCACTCGCGCAACTCTCGCAACCGGTGCAGGTTCTCTCCAAACCGTGCAGGAAGTTCCTGCCCGGTTTAGCAAGAACTTGCCCGGTTTGCGCAAGGATTCGACGTTCAACCTCCACGGAAGGCCACGCCGACCGTTCACAGGTAGGGTCTGGAGTATGAGAGAGAACCTTCTTGCCCCAGACCCTATTCTTCTACCCGCCGACCCGGCCGCAGGCGCGAACGTGCACGCAGCACAAACCCTGTTCGACCACCCGGACAGCCCGGCCGTATGGGCAGCGCGTGCGAATGAGGCGATCGATAGCGCCCAGTCCGACGACGACAAGATCGGCGCGTACGCGCTCGCACGCACCGGCTACCACCGCTCACTCGACCGGCTGCGCGCCAATGGCTGGCGAGGCGCTGGCCCCGTACCCTACTCGCACGAGCCGAATCAGCCAGTGCTCCAGGCGATTGCGTCCTTGGCCCGTGCGGCGCAGCTCATCGGCGAGACCAACGAATACGAGCGTTGCCGCACGATGCTCGAGGACGCCGACCCGACCGTCGTCGCCGAACTCCTCTCGGTCCGTTCGAAGTAAACCCGCTTACGCGCTACCAATGCGGCCGCGCCGGCCAGAAGTGCCAAGACTCCTACGCCGCCGAGGAACGCCACCGATGCGCCCGTTTTCTCGAGCGGCTTGGCCGGAGCTGTCGGAGTCGGATCGCCAGTGGCGATCGGATCGGACGGCGTCGTTGGATCGGTCGGTTCATCGACCGGTGGCGTTGTCTCGCCCGGATCGTCTGTCGGAATTCCTTCAGTGCACGCCGCAATCTCTGCGTCAGTCATGTCGCCTGCGCGATATAAGCATCCTGAGTCCATGCCGGATCAGTCGTCGAGGGAACCGAGATGTTGAACTGGAAAATCACGCCGCTGCCTTTCGCGACGTCGCCAATATCCACCGTCCAAGTACCATCTGCATTTTCGGTGTAATCACCGAGGGTGACGAGCTTCCACTCGTAGTTAACCCACGAGCCTCCCCAGATAGGCATTCATATCAAAGGCGGGATCATCGTTCATGATCGGAACGGGTTCGACCACGTACCCCTCAGGCAGGTTAGCCGGCGGCGCGAAGGTGATCTTGCCATCCGTTATTGCCTCATCGGTGACAGCGATCGGGATTCGCCATGCCTGCTTCGCGTTTGCGCCATGGCCTAAGTAGAAGTGCTGGAGTTCAAACTTGCCAACGGGGTTGTCTTGCCCTGCCGCGTCAGAATCTTGCGCGTCTCACAAACTCTCCACCGGATTTGAGCTCGCAAGTCTCACTTATGCCGCCAACCTAGCTCCGGCGTCGTTCTGCACTTTCGCAGGGTGATGACCTTTGATTCTCTAGCCTCCCACCGCAACAAGCATCTCGGGCAGATCCGACAATTTTTTGAGGTCTATGCCAGCGCCACTAGTTTCTCCGCGAGGTCCGCTTTATGACCCACCGCTAAGGGCGCGGCACCGAGAGTGGCGCCGCGCCCTTAGCACGCGTTTTGGCCCGGTCGAGCTCCGGCCTGCCCCCAACGACCGAACCATTCGCACAGCTAGTTCGAAACGCTAGCAGTACTCGGGAGGTGACGTAAGTTAATAAGAGACCACATTGTCTGCTTTTGCTTCACGTCATCGCCCTCACTCGTCCACCGATCAGCCACGAATCGACCGTAGAAATGGCGAAAGCCCCGGAACCTGTTGGTTCCGAGGCTTCGCCTTTAGTGGCGGGGGCAGGATTTGAACCTACGACCTCAGGAAAACCCGTTTCGCTAAGCCGTCTGTCGGACACGAAGGAGACTCCAACCTGACAGGCCGGCACCGACAATAGCCGCGAAATTTCCAATCCAGAAGAAGCCCGTTGGAGCGAGAACCATCAGCAGAAAGCCAACCAACATCAACCACGGCTTATCTACGAACCAACCAGTCGACGCAACAATCGCACCAATAAGAGCCGAAATTGCAAAAGCAAAGAGCTCAGCGGTGCCACCGTCGTATATGAATGCGACATAGGCTCCATAGGCGACCCCGACTAAGGATGTAAGTAAAACTGTACCGAGAATAAT
>NZ_JBHWPL010000041.1:0-80715 GCF_043424875.1 Trueperella sp.
TCAGGTGTTGCAGCTTCGTCGACCAAAGACTCACAAACGGTAGAAATGTTATTGAGCGCTATAGTCGCCTCCTTTTGCGTAAAATTACTGGCGTTTGATCTAACGTATGAGACCGCTTCGTCGAGATCTTCATAACCTGTAATAAGGCGGCGTTATGGAAGTGAGTCCGTGACCCCACGTCGTCACAAGGGGTTTCATTGACCACAACACACTCCACCCGGCCGGTAAACTGAATGTATGCGCGAGACATTCCTTTACGACCCGCACTGCGAATTTTGCATGCGTGGGGTGAGGTGGGCGAAGCAACGCGGTGTCGACGTCGATGCGCTGGCATACACCGATGCGAACTTGGCGTCGTGGGGATTGACCGCCGCAGATGCTCAGCGAGAAGCATGGCTGGTGTCTGATCGTCGGGTATGCGCAGGCGCCGACGCGGTCCTTGGGGCGCTCCAACACGGGCCGACCTGGCTAGCTCGAATAGCCACGGTCATCATGCACACGCCGCTGATTTTTGGCGCGCGCTGGACATACCGCTGGGTTGCGGCGAACCGTCACCTACTTGGCTGGATGTTTCGCAGCCCTGCGCCGTTGTAAAGCGGAAGGATTTCGGTGGTCAGAAGCTTGCTCACATTCCGTGCCTCGTGGCTGGCTGGGTCAATGTCAGCGTCGATCCAGCGAGCTTCGTCGATCTCGGCGTGGATGCCAGTTGGCACCACGTCAGTGCACACGAAAACGGTGGAGCGGATCGCAGTGTCGGCTTCGTTCGCGGCCATGCCCTGAACGGAGCCGAGCAAACTGAGCTGTGTGGGATCCAGTTTGAGCCCTAGCTCTTCACCCACCTCCCGGATCACGGCCTCCACGGCGGTCTCGCCTTCCTCGAGTTTCCCACCGGGAAGCGTAAACCGGGCTCCGCCGCGCTTACGCAGGACGAGAATCCGGCCGTCGTCGTCGAAAATGACGCCTGCGACCTCCACTAGTCGCCCATTGCGGTGCCCACGTCACGCGCGGCACGAATCCACTCGTGATCGGTGGGAACATACTTGACCTTCCCCGCCGTCTCATCAAGATCGACGAGCTCGGTGCCTTCCCCGCGGTCCGCAACCGTCACGTGGAAATGGCCATCATGAATGGCATCGGCACCCGCAACGCCCAACCGAGTCGCCAGCAATCGATCCGCACCATTGGGCGTACCACCTCGCTGGACGTGTCCCAGAATCGTCACGCGAGCTTCAAGTCCAGTACCGGCCTCAAGCTTCTCAGCCAACGCAAGTGAGGTGCCACGGTGAGCATTCTCAATTTCCTTCACGGACTTCTTCGCGATCGCCTTCGCCTCGGGCGAGGACGCGTCCTTGACAAGCGAACGCGCATACTCGAGCTGTTGCGCCTCCTCGATCGGCATAGCGCCCTCGGCCACGGCAACAACGGAGAACGTGGACCCGCGAGCCTGGCGCCTCTTAATCATGTCGATCACAGATTCCACGTGGTAGGGAATCTCGGGAATGAGAATGACGTCGGCGCCCCCGGCGATACCCGCGCCAAGCGCCAGCCATCCGGCGCGATGGCCCATGAGTTCCACGATGATAATGCGATGATGCGAATGGGCGGTCGAATGCAACCGGTCGACGGCCTCAGTCGCGATTTCGAGCGCCGTTGAAAACCCGAACGACGAATCGGTGTGAAGGATATCGTTATCGATCGTCTTGGGCAGATGAACCACGTTGAGACCCGCTTCGGCGAGACGGTGGGCGTTCTTCGCCGTCCCTCCCCCACCCAGACACACGAGCGCGTCGAGTTTGGCTTCTTCGTAGTTCTCGACGATCGTGGGGATCATGTCGCGCCGCTCGCCATCCACCATCATTCTGTGGACCTTATCCCGCGAGGTGCCGAGCATCGTTCCACCTGTCGTCAAAATTCCAGACAGGATCGACCGATCAAGTTCAACGTAGCGGTTCTCAGCCAGCCCGCGCATTCCGTCACGGAAGCCAAGCAGCGTCCAGCCGTATTTTCCGATCGCTGCCTTGCCAAAACCCCGGATTGCCGCATTCAGCCCCGGTGCGTCTCCGCCGGCGGTCAGTATTCCAATTCGTTTCTTTGCCATAACCCCATTATCGCGCATCTGCCCAGATATATGGGAGTTTTATCACCGACGCTGTCGGCGCTGGCGCTCACGCACGGCGATTTCTACCGGAGAACCGGTAAAATCAAACGTTTCGCGGAATCGCCGTTCAATAAAACGGCGGTAGCCGTGATCGAGGAATCCGGTCGTGAACAGCACGAAACGCGGCGGCTGTACATCCACCTGAGTCGCAAAAAGAATGCGCGACTGCTTGCCGCCCCGCACCGGATGCGGGTTGGCCGCCACAAGTTCACCCAGCGTGGCGTTGAGCTTACCGGTCGCAATCCGCTTATCCCACGAGGCAAGAGCGCGATTCATGGCGCGCACCAGGCGATTGGTATGCCAGCCGGTCTCCGCCGAAATGTTGACGCGTTCAACCCAGGGCAGTTGAACCAATTCCCGGTCCAGCTCCTTGTCCAAGATGAGCCGCCGCTCGTCGTCGACAAGGTCCCACTTGTTGACCACGAGCACCATTGCCCGGCCGGAATCGACAACCTGCTGCATGATGCGAATATCTTGCTCGCTCAGGTCCGCCGAGCCATCGATGAGCACGAGGGCGAGCTCCGCGTTTGCGAGCGCGCGCTGAGTGCGGAGCGAGGCGTAGTAGTCCGCACCCGATTGAAGGTGCACTCGGCGTCGGATACCGGCAGTGTCCACGAACGTCCAGAGCTCGCCGTCGAGTTCAATGAGTTCGTCGACCGGATCGCGAGTCGTTCCAGCGGTATCATCGACGACGACGCGATTCTCCCCCGCCAGCTGATTAAGAAGTGACGACTTGCCAACGTTGGGCTTGCCCACCAGTGCGATGCGGCGCGGGCCTTCGCCGGGGCGTTCCCTGCGCACGCCCGAGACCTTGGGCAGGATTCGCATGGCCTCATCGAGCAACTCACCCGATCCGCGCCCGTGCAGGGCAGAGACCGGGAACGGCTCGCCGAGGCCAAGTGCCCACAGGTAAGCGACATCCGCTTCCTGCTGCTCAGAATCCACCTTGTTGGCCGCCAACACGGTTGGCTTGCCGGACCTGCGAATGAGCTCAACGATTCGTTCATCGGCGTCCGTTACGCCCACCGTTGCATCCACGACGAGCATGACGGCGTCGGCTTCCCTGATCGCCGTCTCGGACTGGTTCGCAACCGACAGGTCAATCCCCTTGACGTCGATCTCCCAGCCGCCGGTATCCACCACGGTGAACTGGCGGCCGTTCCATTCGGCGTCGTAGTACACGCGATCACGCGTCACGCCCGGGGTATCCTGCACAACTGCCACACGCTTTCCGACGATGCGGTTCACGAGAGTCGACTTGCCAACGTTCGGGCGTCCCACGATTGCCAGCACGGGGGCTGTCGGCGCAGGCTCCGCGTCTGGCACGGCGAGGTCGAGGTCGATGAGCGAGAGGTCGTCGTCGTCAAGCTCGTAGTCCTCGAGCGAGGCGCGCATGAGCTCGTATTGCTGCTCGTCGTACTCCGGATTGAGGTCACCGTCGAATTCGACGTCGTTCGTTGGCTCAAGTTCGTCGTTAGTCACGGTAGGTCTCCGGAATCAGCGAAATGACGGCGTCAACGACCTCGTCGATCGTCATGCTCGACGAGTCGACCTTTGTCACGCCGTCTTCCGCGGTCGTAAAGTTGGACACGGTCGAATCGTCGCGGTCGCGGCGCAGCACTTCGTCTCGCGTGTCGGCGATCGCTTTCTCATCGGTCGCACCGCGAGTTTCGAGGGCGCGCCGAGCAAGACGTGCCTCCTCCGAGGCAGTGAGCAAAACGCGCACGGGCGCGTCGGGGGCGACGACGGTGGTGATGTCGCGTCCTTCCACCACGATGCCCCTGCCCTGCGAGTGTCCCGAGGCGGTTTGTTCCTCGGCGATGATTGCCTGCTGCATGCGCACGAGCTCCGTGCGCACGTCGAGGTTCACAGCCACCTTGGACACGACCTTTGCCAGCTGCGGGTCGCGAATGGCGGCGGTGACGTTGTCATTGCCCACCATGAATCGCGGGTTGCGCGGGTCGAGATCGATCGACAGGGGCATGTTCTGCGTTGCTGCGACGACGGCGGGCTGGTCATCGAGATCAACGCCTTCGTGCTGCGCCCACCACGTGGCGGCGCGGTACATGGCGCCGGTGTCGAGGTAGGACAATCCGAGCTTGGCCGCCACGGCCTTGGCGGCTGTGGACTTGCCGGAGCCCGAGGGTCCATCAATGGCGATCACGAGCGGCTGCGACGATTCGGTTCTCACGACTCTCCATCCCATCTGTTCCAGCCCGCGTTCAAGCGGGAGGGCCTGCTGCGGCATTACCGAGACGATCACGCGGCCCACCTGCTGTTTGGCCGAGTGCTCCATCTCCAAATCTTCAATGTTGATCCCGAGCTCACCGATCTCGGCGAACAATCTGCCAAGCATGCCGGGCTCATCGGGAATCAAGACGATCACTTCGGCGTAGTTCGCCCGTGCGCCGCCGTGCTTGCCAGGGATACGCGCGACCCCGGCGTTGCCGTCCGCGATGAGTGCCGATATGCGATCCAGCCCGGCGTCCTCGCGGTCGAGAGTCGACACGAGCGCGCCCAGCCGGGCCGACATCCCGCGCAGCACGCGAACAATCTGCGCGCGGTTGGCGTGAATGATCGACGTCCACAGCAGCGGATCCGACTCCGCGATGCGCGTGACGTCCCGCAGACCTTGACCCGCCAGATCCATCGCCTCGGCGGGCGCCTCCTTGAGCGCAGCCGCGACGAGGGAACTCATTAGTTGGGGCATGTGCGAGACGAGGGCGACGGCGTGGTCGTGCTCGGCCGCATCCAGCATGACCGGCGTCGCGCCCATGTCAACGGCAAGAGTGCGAATCGTGTGCATGGCGCTCGTCGCCGTATGCTCGTCCGCGCTGATCACCCACGGCCGCCCGACGAACAGGTCCGCGTCCGCGGCAATGGCTCCCGAGCGCTCCTTGCCGGCCATCGGATGAGAGCCCACCCAGCGATCCACGCTTGGGTGGTCGATAAGTTCCTGGCGGATCCGATCCTTGACGGACGCCACGTCTGTCACCACCGCGTTCGGGAAGCGGTCCAATGCCTGGCGCACCACGGGCGCGGTTACGTCCGGAGGAATAGCGACGACGACGATCTTCGGCTCGGCGACCGGCTCGATCGAGCCCGCCCCCAAGTCGCGAGCGAGTGACGCCGCGACTGGCGATGCGTCTTCCAGGTAAACGTCAACGCCCGCGCGGCGAAGGCGTAGCGCGATGGACGTACCGAGGAGCCCCGCGCCAATGACGAGCACCGGGGATTCGGTCAGAACCGCGTCGTTCACAGGTCCACCATGCTCATGAGCGCGCCGAGTTCTGAGCCGCCAACCGTGCGGACCTGACCCGGGCGCAGGCGCCCGATCTGAATATTTGCGAACTGGGTGCGCACGAGGTCAATCACGGGGAATCCGACCTCTTCCATCATTCGGCGCACGATTCGGTTGCGGCCAGAGTGCAACTCGATCTCCACGATGGAGTGCTTGCGGCCCGCCTCGCGAAGCGTGAAGCGGTCAACCTTCACAGGGCCGTCCTCAAGGGTGATGCCCTGCTCGAGTACTTTGGTCAGACCGCGCGTGACGGTTCCCTCGACGCGGGCAATGTACGTCTTCGGTACCTCGAACGACGGGTGCGTGAGACGATGTGCGAGCTCGCCGTCGTTGGTCAGCAAAATAATGCCTTCGGTCTCCACGTCCAGGCGGCCCACGTGGTAGAGCCGCTCGACACGATCCTCGACGTAGTCCGCCAAGGTCGGGCGGCCCTGATCGTCGCTCATCGTCGAGACCACGCCGCGCTCCTTGTACAGCGCGAGGGTCACCTTGTCCTGATCGAGCTGCACGCGGTTGCCATCGACGTGAAGGACGGCCGTCTCAGGATTAACGCGGATACCAAGCTGACGCACCACGACGCCGTCGACGCTCACCCGGCCCTGCTCAATCAACTCCTCGCACGCACGGCGCGAGCCAACGCCCGCGTGTGCGAGTACCTTTTGCAGGCGTTCGCCATTCGGGTCGTGTAGGTCTTGTGCGCGGCGGCTCATAGGAGCTCCTTTTCCAAATCATCGAGATCAGTATCGTCGGGAAGGTACGGTGCGAGAGGCGCGAGTTCCTCGAGCGAGTTCATCCCCATCTTCTCAAGGAAGAGTTGGGTGGTCGCATACAGGCTGGCACCGGTTGCAGCGGTCTGTCCTACCTGCTCGATCATGCCTCTGGTCACCAAAGTTCGAACAACAGAGTCTACCTCAACGCCTCGAATGGCCGCGATCTGCGCGCGGGTAACAGGCTGGCGATAGGCGACGACGGCGAGGGTCTCGAGCGCCTGGACAGACAGCTTGGAGGACTGCGCATTCGTCACGAACTCTCCGACCACCTCCGAGTATCGCGGATGGGAGTACATACGCCACCCGCCGCCGACCTCGCGAAGGTCGAATCCTCGCTGGTCATCGGCGTATTCGCGAGCCATCTCGCGAAGGAGCGAGTCCGTGTCCGCCTCCGACATTTCGATGACGCCGGCGAGCTGGGCAAGCGGCACCGGATCGGGAGCCACCATGAGGATCGCCTCGATCGCACCGCGTTGAAATTCGTCACTCATTACTTTCCTCGCTCTCCTCATCCCACTCGTCGTCGGTGGGTTCAGGCACCTCATCGGTTACTCGCACCACGAAAAGTGTGGATAGCGGCCCGTCTTGCTCCACGCGCAGCTCGCCCCACCGGAGCATATCGAGCACCGCCAAGAATCGAGAGACAACCATCGTCACCGAGTGCGCCTCCGCGCACAGATTCGTAAACGACACCCTGTCCCCCACGACGAGCCGTTCGCGCAGGTACGCCACCTGCGTTTCGACCGGGATGAGCGGATCGTGGAGATGATCGAAGGTCATCTCTTCAGGCGTACGCGTGAACGCGCGAGCTGCCAGCATGGCCAGATCGTCGAGGTTGATCCGCAGATCGACCTCCGGAAGCATCTGGCGGAAATGGTCTTCCATCGGCACGTCGCGAGGTGTGGACAGCGACTGCACGCCGAGCGTGGCCGCCAAATCTGCTGCCACGTCCTTGTAGGCCTTGTACTGGAGCAGCTTGGCAAACAGGAGGTCGCGCGCCCCGAGAATCTCGAGGTCCTCCTCGTCGACTTCTTCGCGTGGCAACAGGCGCGCGGCCTTCATATCAAGGAGCGTTGCAGCGACGACGACGAACTCGGACATCTGCGAAAGCTCGGCCTCGTCCTGGTTGCGCACGAACGCGAGGAACTCGTCAGTGACCTCGGACAGCGCGATTTCGGTGACGTCGAGCTTCTTGCGAGAGATCAGGCTGAGGAGAACCTCAAATGGCCCCGAGAAGACGTCGAGCTCGACGGCAAATTCATCGGAGCTGAACAGGTCCTCAGACGCCGACGCGCGCACTAGGGCGAACCACCACGGGAAATGAGCTCGCGGGCCAGGCGGCGATAGGCCTGGGCGCCCTTCGACTTCGGGTCATACGTGGTGATCGGCTCGGCGGCGATCGTCGCATCGGGGAAGCGCACCGTGCGCGGAATCTCCGTGTCGAACACGCGCTCGCCGAACTGCTCGCGAATCGTCGCGATGACTTCGCGGGCGTGGATGGTGCGCTTGTCCACCATCGTCAGCAGCACCCCGTCGATCCGGAGCTGCGGGTTGAGTCGATCCTGGACGCGTTCAATCTGATCGACGAGCATCGCCACGCCGCGCATGGCAAAGAACTCGGCTTCGAGCGGGATCATCACGCCGTGTGCCGCCGTCAGCGCGTTCACGGTCAACAAACCAAGTGATGGCTGGCAATCCACGATGATGACGTCGTAGGCGTCGACGACGGGGCGCAGTACACGCATGAGCGACTGCTCTCGAGCCACTTCGTTGATGAGTTGAATCTCGGCCGCGGACAGCTCGATGTTCGAGGGCACGATGTCGAGATTCGGCGTCGACGTGTGGTGAATGATGCGCGTGACGTCCGGCTTTGCCGAGAGCATCTCGTCATACAGCGTGCGCTCGAGCGACATGGCATTGATGCCGACGCCGGCAGACGCGGCTCCCTGCGGATCGAAGTCGACGATGAGAACCTTGCGCCCATACTCGGCGAGGGCTGCGGCGAGGTTGATCGACGTCGTCGTTTTTCCGACGCCGCCTTTTTGGTTACACATCGCAATGACGCGGGCAGGCCCGTGGGAATCCAGATCGGGCGGAAGCGGGAAATCGCCATCCGGATCTAGTTCATCTAGAAGATCAGTCTGTACAGGAGTCACGTTCCTAATCTACCCGATGTGGCAATCGTTTCATCGATGAACCGCCCGTGGGTGGGAACTTGCATACATTTCCCGGATCGTCTGCGTGGTGACCTTCGTGTAAATCTGCGTGGTCGTCACCGACGAATGGCCGAGCATTTCTTGAACGATGCGCACATCCGCGCCACCCTGAAGCAGGTGAGTTGCGAAAGAGTGGCGGAACGTATGGGGCGAGACGTCGTCGATCTTGGCCCGCTGCGCGATCTCCTGAATGGCCGTCCACGCCGACTGACGCGAGAGCGGGTTACCACGCTTGTTGAGGAACAGGTAGGGGTTGCCAGAGCCCTTGGCCGCCAGCTCCGGCCGACCCCGCACGAGGTACTGCTCGATCGCCTCGATCGCGTACCGCCCGAGCGGCAAGATTCGCTCCTTGCGGCCCTTGCCAAAGAGCTTAATGGTCGCGGAGTCGAGGTCGACGTCGTCGGGAGTCAACCGCACTGCCTCGGATACGCGCGCTCCGGTGCCGTACAGAATCTCGACGAGCGCGAGGTCGCGAAGCGGAATCGGGCCCTCGCCCACGCTGGCCGCGTCGATGAGTGCGTTCATCTGGGCGATGGTGATGGCCTTGGGTAGCCGCTCCCCCTGTTTGGGTGGTCGAACCTGGGCCGTCGGGTCTGAGGCGGTGCGCCCCTCGAGCAGGAGGAACTCGTGCAAGCGCCGAATGGAGGTCACCATCCGGGCAACCGAGGACGTCGCCATCGCTTTCCCGCCGCGACCGCTGCGAAGGTAGTCGACGAATGAGGCCGCGTCCTCCTCCGACACATCCGCAAAATTGCGCACCCTGCGAGCCTTGAGATGGCTCACATAGTGCCCGATATCCCTGCGATATGCCGCAATTGTGTTGGCAGATAGCGAACGCTCAACGCTCAAATGAGCAAGGTACTGGTGAATATCCCGCGCGAAGTCACCAAAGGTAGAATTTTGGTCAGAATTCTTAGGCATTGATGCTCATCCCCGCACTGTATTACCAAGTAAGATAGATCATATAGGCACGGTGACTAGACAGAAACGCGTGTCCTCGCAACCATAAGGAGAATTTACATGACGACGTTTGAATGGTCCGAGTTAGATCAGCGGGCCGTGGACACCGCCCGTGTTCTCGCCGCAGATGCTGTCCAAAAGGTCGGCAACGGCCACCCGGGAACCGCGATATCGCTTGCTCCCGCCGCGTACTTGCTCTACCAGAAGGTCCTGCGCAACGACCCGACTGATGATCAGTGGCTTGGCCGCGACCGTTTCGTGCTCTCTGCCGGGCATTCCTCGCTCACGCAGTACGTTCAGCTGTTCCTCGCCGGCTACGGCCTGGAGATGGACGATCTCGCCGCGCTTCGTACGGAAGGCTCCGCCACCCCGGGCCATCCCGAGTACCGGCACACCAAGGGCGTAGAAATCACCACCGGCCCGCTCGGCCAGGGAATCGCCACTGCGGTAGGCATGGCGATGGCCTCGCGCCGTTCGCATGGGCTTTTCGATCCCGGTACCCCCGAGGGCGAAAGCCCCTTCGACCACTACGTCTACGCCATTGGCGGCGACGGCTGTATGCAGGAGGGCGTGACCTCCGAGGCGTCTTCGCTGGCGGGCACGCAGGAGCTGGGCAACCTCATCGTCATCTGGGACGACAACCGCATTTCCATCGAGGATGATACGTCCATCGCGTTCTCCGAGGATGTGACGAAGCGCTACGAGGCCTACGGCTGGCACACCCAGCACGTGGACTGGGTCAATGGTGGCGATTACAAGGAGGACGTCGAGGCGCTGTACAACGCGCTCGAAGAGGCTAAGAAGGTCACGGACAAGCCGTCCTTCATCCGCCTGTCCACGATTATCGCGTGGCCGGCTCCGAACGCTCAGGACACCGGCGCGGCTCACGGCTCGGCGCTTGGTGAGGACGAGATTCGGGCGACGAAGGAGATCCTCGGCCTTGACCCGGACAAGACCTTCCACATCGATCCCGAGGTCCTCGAGCACGCACGCACCCAGGCCGCCGAGAACGGCAAGCGCGTTCGCGCGGAGTGGGACGAGAAGTTCGACGCATGGGCGCAGGCGAATCCCGAACACAAGAAGCTTCTGGATCGTGTTCAGGCTCACGAACTGCCCGAGGGCTGGGAAGAGAACCTCCCCGTTTTCGAAGCCGGCTCCTCGCTGGCAACGCGTGCCGCATCGGGCAAGGTGCTCAACGCCATCGCTGACGTTCTCCCCGAACTGTGGGGCGGCTCGGCAGATCTTGCGGGCTCGAACAACACGATCATGGACGGCTACAAGTCCTTCTTCCCGGAGAAGCGCTCCTCGGAGATGTTCCCGGGTGAGAAGTATGGCCGTAACCTTCACTTTGGTGTGCGCGAGCACGGCATGGGCTCGATCGTCAACGGCATTTCATTGCACGGCCTGACCCGCGCATACGGCGCCACCTTCTTCGTGTTCGCCGACTACATGCGCCCCGCCGTTCGTCTCGCTGGCCTGATGAAGGCTCCCTCGACGTTCGTGTGGACGCACGATTCGGTGGGCGGTGGCGAGGATGGCCCGACCCATCAGCCGATCGAGCACCTGTGGTCCTACCGCGCGATCCCGGGATTGGATATCGTCCGCCCGGCCGACGCAAACGAGACCGCGCAGGCGTGGCGAGGAATCCTCGGCCACTACGACCGCGCGGCGGGCCTCGTGCTCAGCCGTCAGAACCTGCCCGTCTTCGAGCGCGGTGACGGCGACGCCAGCGGCGACACCCTCGCCAGCGCAGAAGGCGTGCTGAAGGGCGGCTACGTCCTGGCGGACGCCGAGCAGATCGACGTCGTTCTCATCGCCACCGGCTCCGAAGTTGCCGTGGCGCTCGAAGGCCGCGAGGCGCTCGCGAAGGAAGGCATCGGCGCGCGCGTCGTGTCCATGCCGTGTCTCGAGTGGTTCAACGCGCAGGATGAGGACTACCGCGAGTCCGTCATCCCATCCGACATCAAGGCCCGCGTCTCGATCGAGGCTGGCACGACGTTCGGCTGGAAGGGCATCGTCGGCGACGCCGGCCGCACCATTGGCATTGACCACTACGGCGAATCGGCCTCGGGCACGATGCTCCTGAAGAAGTACGGCATGAACGCCGAGAACGTCGTGAAGTACGCCAAGGAATCTATCGAAGCTGCAAAGAACTAGGAACCGACAATGAGCAAACTTCACGAACTCTCCGATCAGGGCGTGTCTATCTGGCTTGATGACCTATCTCGCCAGCGCCTGAACTCGGGCAATCTCGAGGATCTCATCCACAACCATGCCGTGGTGGGCGTGACCACGAACCCCTCGATCTTCGAGGCGGCGATCTCCGCCTCCGACGATTACCAGGAGGACGTGCGGCGCCTGGCCGAGGAAGGCCTGAGCGCCGAAGAGATCATCACCGAGATCACCACGGATGACGTGCGCCGTGCGTGCGATCTGTTCTCGGATCTCTACTCGGCCACGGGTGGCTACGACGGTCGCGTGTCGATCGAGGTTGATCCTCGACTCGCCAACAACACCGCACCCACCTACGAGCAGGCCAAGGAGCTGTGGGCCAAGATCGATCGCCCGAATGCGATGATCAAGATCCCGGCAACCAAGGCTGGTCTTCCAGCGATTCGCGACGCGATTGCGGACGGCATTTCGGTCAACGTGACCCTGATCTTTTCCGTGAAGCGTTACGAGGAAGTCGTGGACGCGTATCTGACGGGCTTGGAGAAAGCTCAGAAGAAGGGTCTTGACCTCAGCCAGATCCACTCGGTGGCGTCGTTCTTCGTCTCGCGCGTGGACTCGGAAGTGGACGCTCGCCTCGAGAAGATCGGCGGCCAGAGCGCCCTTGGTATGCGCGGAAAGGCTGGCGTGGCCAATGCCCGCAATGCCTATGCCGCGTTCATCAAGCACTTCGAGGAGTCGCTGCGATTCCGTGATCTAGCTGACGAGGGTGCGAATCTTCAGCGGCCGCTGTGGGCGTCGACGGGCGTGAAGAACCCCGATTACTCCCCCACGATGTACGTGGACCAGCTCGTGTCCAAGTATCTGGTCAACACCATGCCGGAGAACACGCTGTGGGCCACGAAGGATCATGCTGATCTCAGCGGTGGAGACACGATTCGCCCGAACCTGAAGTCGGCTAAGAACACGATCGACCACATCGTGTTGCTGGGCATCGATTTCGACGACGTCACGGATCAGCTTGAAGATGAGGGCGTCGAAAAGTTCGAGGTCTCGTGGGAGGATCTCATCAATACGGTGCAGGACGCAATGAACTCCTAAACGTTGTAAACTGCGTTGACGGCAGGGCGGCTCGGCAACGGGCCGCCCTGCTTTTTACTCCAATCACCAAGGTGGAAACGTATGGACACCAACGAGTGGATCAATCCGCTTATCTCGGACGCGGACACGCGCATGCAGCGCGTGGCAGGTCCGAACGGACTCGTGCTGTTTGGCATCACGGGCGACTTGTCGAAGACGAAAATCCTGCCGGCGATATACGACCTCGCACACCGAGGCCTGCTGCCGGCATCGTTCACCCTCATCGGGGTCGCGCGCCCGAAGAAGGGCATCGAGGACCTCGTCGTGTGGGTGGAAGACGCGATCCGCGAGGGAGCCAAGACGGGCATCGATGAGACGACCCTGCGCCAGCTCATGGCCGGCTTCCGCGTAGTCCAAGGTGATTACGACTCCCCCGAGACCTTCCAGCGGCTCAACGACGAATTGACGCGCGCCGAACAAGAACGCGGGACGGGCGGAAATTACGCCTTCTACCTCGCCATCCCGCCTGGTCTGTACCCGCAGGTGCTCACGGAACTAAAAAGCGCCGGTCTCGACAATCAGGATTCGGGCTGGCGCCGCGTCGTGATCGAAAAGCCGTTCGGACATGACCTTGAATCGGCACGCGAGCTCGACGACGTCGTCACGAACGTCTTTGAACCCGAATCGATCTTCCGCATCGACCACTATCTGGGTAAGGAAACCGTCCAGAACATCCTCGCCCTGCGCTTTGCCAACGAGCTGTTCGAGCCGATCTGGAACAACGCACACGTGGATCACGTCCAGATCACCATGGCTGAAGACATTGGCATCGGCTCGCGCGCCGGGTATTACGACGGCGTTGGCGCGGCGCGCGACGTTCTGCAAAATCACCTGCTTCAGTTGCTCGCGCTGACCGCGATGGAAGAGCCGACATCCTTCGACGCGGAGGCGCTTCGCATCGAGAAGGAGAAGGTCCTCAAGGCCACTCACCTTTTCGGAACGCCGGCGGATTCATCGGTGTTCGCCCAGTACACGGAAGGCTGGCAAGGCGGAACCTTCGTCACGTCTTACAAGGACGAGGACGGCGTTGCCCCCGGTTCGCGCACGGACACGTACGCCGCGTTGCGGCTCGGTATCGACACTCGCCGCTGGGCGGGCGTGCCGTTCTACCTGCGCGCTGGCAAGCGCTTGGGGCGGCGCGTGACGGAGGTTGCTCTCGAGTTCAGGCGACCGCCGTTCCTGCCGTTCACGGACGAACAGACGGCTGCGATGGGCGCGAACACCCTCGTCATCCGAATCCAGCCAGATGAGGGCGTGACCTTCCGGTTCGGCTCGAAGGTGCCGGGAGCACAAATGCTTCTGCGCGATGTGACGATGGATTTCGGTTACGGCCACGCGTTCACCGAATACGCGCCAGAGGCCTACGAGCGACTCATCCTCGATGTGCTGCTCGGCGATCCCCCGCTCTTCCCTCAGCAGGAGGAACTCGAACTGTCCTGGAAGCTCATCGATCAGGTCACTGATTACTGGGAGTACGCCGCCCGACCCATCGAAACCTACGAATCCGGCTCGTGGGGTCCGCATGCAAGCGATGAGATGCTTGCTCAGGACGGCCGAGCCTGGCGCCGGCCTTAGGAGATCTCATGACAATACTGACGAATACAACATCTGCTCTGGCCGCCCGCGAACTCGAACGCATGCGCGGTGAAGGCGGCTCAAGCGCACTGGGTAAAGTCCTCAACCTCATCGCCGTCGTCAAGGACGATGATGGGGTCCGCGCGGTGTCCGAAGCCGCCGTCGACGTCGCGCAGGCACACCCGTTGCGCATCATCATCCTCTTGCCCGATACTCCCTCCGACGAGAACGACGGCGCACCGCGCCTGGATGCCGAACTCGTTCATCGCGAGCAGGTGGGCGTGGCGGAGGTCGTCATCTTGCGGCCATACAACGGCGCCGGCGAGAACAAGGTCTCCCTAGTCCTGCCGCTCTTGCTGCCCGATGCTCGCGTGTTCACATGGTGGGTGCAGGAAGCGCCGACGAATCCGGCGCAGACGGGTCTGGGTAAAGTCTCCTCGCGCCGGATCACGAACGCGAACGCCACCCGTAACCCGGTGGCTAGTCTGACCGCGCTCGCCCAGAACAGGGCGTCTGGCGATACGGATCTGACGTGGGCAGGCATCACCATCTGGCGCTCGCAGCTCGCTGCGCTTCTTAACGAGTCGCCGCACGAAGAGGTGACGGCCGCCGAGGTGTACGGCAACACGAACCGCGGAGGCGCGAACCTGCTCGCCGGATGGCTTGCCCTGCGCCTTAACGTGCCCGTCCATCTCGAGCATTGCGACAGCGCGGGGATCGATTCCGTGGTGATGCAGCGTGAATCGGGCCCGCTCTCGATCTCTCGCCCGCGCGATGGGGACGTCGCGATCTTGGCCCGCCCCGGCCGATCCGATCTTCAGGTCGCGATGCCGATGCGCACGCTTCAGGCTCAGCTCATTGAGGAGCTGCGCACCGTGAACGACGATCTGGAGTTCGCTGACGTCATCCAGAAGGGGCTCCCCCTCGTGAACTGAGGCTGGGAACCAGAATAAAAAGAGAAGGCGCGCCCGTCCGGGTGCGCCTTCTTGTTATGCGTCGGAGCAGTGCCAAACTTAGGCCTCGAGGGCCTGATTTACGGCTCTAGGAGGACACCTTCGTGATGAGGCCGATGAAAACCACCGACAGCGTCCACACGAGCGCCACGCCCACCGTGATGCGGTTGAGGTTGCGCTCAGCAACGCCCGAGGAGCGCATCGAGGTGGAGATCCCGCCGCCAAAGACGTCAGAGATACCGCCGCCGCGGCCCTTGTGGAGCAGGATCGAGCCAACGAGAAGGAGGCTTGAGATCACGAGCAGGATGACGCTGATAATGAGAAGCGGGTCCACGTTGAGTCACTGTCCATTCAAAAAGCCGGAAAACTATACCTGCCAAGTGTATAGCACGTGAGGGGGACGGATCGAAACCCGGTCCCCCTCACGAATGTGAAGCCTATCTCGGACTACGCCTGGAAGGTCACAATCTTTGCGAACTCATCCGCGTCGAGCGATGCGCCTCCAACGAGTGCGCCGTCGACGTCCGGCTGAGCCATGATGTCCTTGACGTTCGAGGACTTGACGGAGCCGCCGTACTGGATGCGCACGGCTTCGGCCGTCGCGTCGTCGTAGAGTTCGGCAACCTTGCCGCGGATCGCGCCACAGACTTCCTGGGCGTCCTCCGGGGTCGCGACCTCGCCCGTGCCAATAGCCCAGATGGGCTCGTAGGCGATGACGGACTTGGCGACCTCGTCGGCCGTCAGACCGGCAAGCATCTCGTCGATTTGGCCGAGCACGAAGTCAACCTGCTGACCTTCCTTGCGGACCTCGAGCGCCTCGCCGCAGCACATGATCGGTGTCATGCCGGCGTCGAGAACCTTCTTGGCCTTCTTGCCCACGAGTTCGTTCGACTCGTTGTGGTACTCACGGCGCTCGGAGTGACCGACGACGACGTACGAGCAGCCAAGCTTCGAGAGCATGTCGGTCGAGACCTCGCCCGTGTATGCACCCGAGTCATGGATCGAGACGTCCTGTGCGCCGTAGCCGAGGTCGAACTCTTCGGCGTCGACGAGGGTCTGCACCGAGCGGATGTCGGTGAACGGCACGATCACGGCCGCCTCCGTCGTCGCGTAATCGTGCTTGAGATCCTTGAGCGTCAGGGCGAGCTTTTGAACCAGGGAGATGGCCTCGAGGTGATCGAGGTTCATCTTCCAGTTACCAGCCATCAGTGGTGTGCGTGTCATTAGTCCTCCAGAACTGCAATACCGGGGAGTTCCTTGCCCTCGAGGTACTCGAGGGAGGCGCCGCCACCGGTGGAAATGTGGTCAAACTTGTCTTCGTCGAAACCGAGGGTGCGCACTGCCGCGGCGGAGTCGCCGCCGCCGACGATGGTGTAGCCCTTAGCGTTCTGCATGGCCTCGGCAATGGCTGCCGTGCCCTGCGCGAATGCCGGGAACTCGAAGACGCCCATCGGGCCGTTCCATACGACGGTCTTCGAATCGGCGATCGCTTCGGCGTAGCGTGCCCGGGTGTCGGGGCCAATATCGAGGCCCATCTCTTCCTCGGGCATAAGGCCGGTGTCGTAAATCGACGCGGGTGCGTCAGCATCGAAGCGCGGAGCGGTCACGTTGTCGGAGGGAAGAAGAATCTCGACGCCGTTATCCTTCGCCTTCTTTAGGTACTCCCCTGCCTTCTCCACGAAGTCCTCTTCGAGGAGCGAGGTGCCGACCTCGTTGCCCTGTGCCTTCATGAAGGTGTAGGCCATGCCGCCACCAATGAGGAGACGGTCTGCCTTCTCCAGCAGGTTCTCGATGACGCCGAGCTTGTCGGACACCTTCGAACCGCCAAGAACTACGGTGTAGGGACGATCCGGATCATTCGTGGCCTTCGACAGCGAGGCGATCTCCTTGAAGACGAGCTCGCCGGCGGCCGACGGAAGTTCCTTGGCGATGTCGTAAACCGAGGCCTGCTTGCGGTGAACAACACCGAAGCCGTCGGACACGAACGCGTCAGCAAGAGCTGCGTATTCCTTGGCAAGTTCCTCCCGCTCGGCATCGTCCTTTGAATCCTCGCGCGGATCGAAGCGAACGTTCTCGAGGAGAACGACGTCGCCGGCCTCCATCTGCGAGGTGAGAGCCTTTGCGGATTCACCGACGGTGTCCTCTGCCAGCTTGACGTCCTTGCCAAGCAGCTCGCCCAGGCGCTCAGCAACGGGTGCGAGCGAAAACTCTGGCTTGACCTCGCCCTTGGGGCGGCCAAGATGTGCGGACACGATTACCTTCGCACCGGCGTCGGCTAGGCGGGTCAGGGTTGGGAGCGCGGCCCGGATGCGGCCGTCGTCAGTAATATTCTTGTCATCATCGAGCGGAACGTTGAAGTCCGATCGAACAAAGACCTTCTTGCCGGCGAGATCACCTAGCGAATCAATGGTCCTCATGTTTTATCTCCTAGTGTTGTCAGCGTGCAGGTCGCTCTGTGAAAGTGCCCGCACATGATCATCTCATGTGCGGGCACTTGGCTCACGTTATGTCTTAGAGCTTCTCACCAACGAGGACGGCGAGATCAACGAGGCGGTTCGAGTAGCCCCACTCGTTGTCGTACCAGGACACGACCTTGACCTGGTTGCCGATCACGCGGGTCAGCTGCGAATCGAAGATCGAGGAAGCCGGGTGGCTCTCGATGTCCTTCGACACGATCGGATCCTCGGTGTACTCGAGGATGCCCTTGAGGTCGCCCTCAGCAGCCTTCTTGATTGCGGCGTTGACCTCTTCGACGGTGACCTCGCGGTCAGCCTCGAAGGTCAGGTCGGTCACCGAGCCGGTCGGAACCGGAACGCGCATGGCGAAGCCGTCGAACTTGCCCTTGAGCTCAGGGATGACCAGAGCGACAGCCTTAGCTGCACCGGTGCTCGTCGGGATGATCGACAGAGCAGCCGCACGCGCACGGCGCAGATCCTTGTGCGGGCCGTCCATGAGGTTCTGATCAGCCGTGTAGGCGTGGATCGTGGTCATGAGACCCTTGACGATTCCGAACTCATCGTTCAGGACCTTGGCCATCGGAGCGAGGCAGTTGGTCGTGCACGATGCGTTGGAGATGATGTGGTGGTTCTCGGGGTCGTAGTCGCCATCGTTGACACCCATCACAACGGTGATGTCTTCGTTCTTACCCGGTGCCGAGATGATGACCTTCTTGGCGCCTGCATCGATGTGTGCCTTAGCAGCCTCTGCATCGGTGAAGCGGCCGGTGGACTCGATGACGATGTCAACACCGAGGTCGCCCCACGGAAGGTTTGCAGGATCGCGCTCTTCGAAGGCCTTCAGCGTCTTGTCGCCGACCTTGATCGAATCCTCGCTGAACGTGACTTCCTCGTCGAGCTTGCCGAGAATCGAGTCGTACTTCAGCAGGTGTGCGAGCGTCTTGTTGTCCGTCAGATCGTTGACTGCAACGATGTCGACGTCTGCACCCTGTGCAAGAACTGCACGAGCGAAGTTACGGCCGATGCGGCCAAATCCATTGATTCCAACCTTAATGGTCACTCTTATCCTCCTTGTGTGGAGATTCCACACGTTGCTAATGGATGAACGGGAAATTCCCGTAACGATCCCGGGCTCGCGTCTCGCGGGGCCGCTTTCGTTTCAGTAAGGATTCTACCCTGATCGCAGTCCAATCAATAGGGACTAAAGGGGAATGAAGCGAACCTTTCACGCATGGCTGACAAGACCGCGCGCGAATGCCTGACGATTTCTTTACGATGAGCGCCGAACCTCGCCGACGGCCTCCATCGTGTCTGGAATCGAGAGCTCCTGGGCTCGCTTATCTGCCATCGTGTTCAGCCTGCGAAGGCGGCCGGCCACCGCATCCTTGGTGGCCGGCGGGTCGAGGCGATCGCCGAGCATGTTCAGCGAATCCTCGGGGTACTTGATGCGGTACTCCCCTACTTCGCGCAAGTTGGCCGGCACGTCGTCGCCAAGAATCTCGAAGGCTCGCTTGACGCGGATGACGGCGACGACGGCCGCGTCGGCCGAGCGGCGCATGTTGGCGTCGTCGAAGTTCGCCAGCCGGTTGGCCTGGCCGTGCACTTCCCTCTCGGTGCGCAGTTCTTCCCACCTGATCACGGCGTCATTCGATCCCATGCGCGTGAGCATGTCCGAGATCGCGTCGCCCTCGCGGATATCCACGCGGAAGGCTCCCCTGGCCTCGCGCGCACGGTATGGAATATCCATGCGGCGTGCAAGGCCACCGATGCCGTACGCGGCTTCAAGCGATGGGCACGTAATCTCCAGTGCCGCGTTGCGGCCCGGCTCCAACAGCGTGCCGCGGACGAGGAACGCACCGCGCCACGCCGCTGCCGCATCAGCCTTTGTTCCGCCAACAATCTGCGGAGGCAGACCGCGAACCGGCCGGCCATGCGGGTCAAGAAGTCCAAGGCGTCGCGCGATACGCTCGCCGTTGTGGGCGATGCGCACGACGTAGGTGTTGCCGGTGCGGCCCGCGTTCTTGACCACGAGCAGGTCGGCGTCGAAGCTAAAGAGCTTCTTGATGAGATCGCACAGGTGGCGCGCAGCGCCCGGATGGTCGAGTTCTGCCTGAAGGGTGACGATCCCGCCATTAATGTGCAGGCCGCCGGCAAACCGGAACATCACCGACACTTCAGCGGTCATCGACGACGCAACTCGCGGAAAAACCGCCGACAATTCATCTTTGACCGTCGTCGTCAAGGCAGACATCGTTCCTCCAAAAAACACAAGGTTCAATCAAGCTGAGTCAGTCTACGTTATCGGTGAGAACCGTCAGTAGTACCCGAGTCGTTGTTAAGAAGCTCTCGCAGTGCCGATGCAAGGAAAAGTGGATCGTGGCGATCCGGATGATGCCGATCGGCCAGCGGGCGGGCGACGACGTCCGCGCCAGTATCTGCGGCAACGGCGCGAAGGTCGTCCCACTCGATGTCCGTGTTTTCGTCGATGAGGACGGCGTCGAGAGTCAGGCTCGGCGCGTGTTCTTGAAAAGATCGCACGTGGTCCGACGCCGTGAGCGAGCGCGTTTCGTCGTCCGGGACAAGATTGATGATCAGGGCTCGCCGAGCCGCCGTCGAGATAAGCGCCTCGTAGAGGTCGGGCACCAGCAGGTGCGGAATGACGGAGGTGAACCAGGAGCCGGGCCCGAAGATCACCCAGTCGGCGTCAAGGATGGCGTCGATCGCCTCTTGGACGGCGGGCGGATGTTCGGGCACGATACGAACCCGCTTGATCTCGGCTTTGCACGTTGCAACCGCAACCTGGCCGCTAATCGTGCGATCGCCGTCGCTATCGGTAATATCCGCCTCGATCCGCAGCGGTGTGGCCGCCATCGGGAGCACGGCCCCCTTGATGTCGAGGAGCCGGCCGACGAGCTCGAGGCCGCGAACCGGGTCATCGAGCAGATCCCACACGCCGGTGATGAGCAGGTTTCCCAGCGAATGGCCGTTGAGCGGACCGTCGGAATCGAACCTGTATTGCAGGACGTCTCTCCACGTCAGTCCCCACTCGCCGTCGTCGCACAGCGCGGACAGTGCCATGCGCAAATCACCCGGGGGTAAAATATCGAACTCTTCGCGTAGCCGGCCGGAGCTGCCACCGTCGTCGGCGACCGTCACGATCGCCTCAATGTTCGGGGTGAGCAGCCGAAGTGCGCTCAACGTGGCGTACAGGCCGTGTCCGCCGCCGAGGGCGACGACCTTGGCGTCTCGAAAGTTCGACCGTGCAGCCATTATTCGCGCCCCAAATCTCGGTGCAGGGTGCGAACGCTGTGGCCGCGTGAGCGCATGATCTCGCTGAGCTTCTCGCTCATGGCCACGGAGCGATGCTTACCGCCGGTGCAGCCGATCGCGATGGTCACGTAGGGCTTGAGCTCGTGCTGATAGCCCTCGAAAATGGGCTCGAGCAGATCCGCGTAGCCCTGAATGAACTCCTCCGCGCCATCGATGTTCAGCACGAAGTTCGACACCGGCTCATCCCTGCCCGTCAGGTGCCGCAGTTCCGAGACCCAATACGGATTAGGCAGGAAGCGCACGTCGGCCACGTGGTCCGCATCCATTGGCAAGCCGTACTTGAAGCCGAAGGACATGACCGTCACGTGCGGGTTGTCCGTGCCCGCTTCCTGCAGACCGGAGCGGATCTTGCGGGAGAGGTCATGGACGGTGAGATCGGAGGTGTCGATAAAGATGTCCGCGCGGTTGCGCAGCTCGGTCAGGACGGTGCGCTCGCGCTCGATGCCGTCAAGCAGGCGACCATCGCCCTGCAGCGGGTGCGGCCTGCGAACCGATTCGAACCGGCGCACGAGCACGTCGTTTCGGGCGTCGAGGAACATGATCCGGTAGTCGAGCTTGCGCTCTTGCAGCTCGTCGAGCACGCCCACAAGTTCTTGGAAGTATCCGCGCGAGCGAACGTCCACGACCGCCGCCAGGCGGCGCACGGCCTTCTCCCCCGCGGGGCTCATCATGCCCGCCAGTGCGCTGAGCAACCGCGGCGGCAGGTTGTCGACGACGTACCAGCCGAGATCCTCCAGCGTCGCGCCGGCCCGTGAGCGGCCCGCTCCGGACATGCCCGTAATGATGAGAATCTCAGGAATCTCAGCGGCTGGAAGTGACGTCTCCCTGTCGAGATCGGGAACGATCCGCGGGATCTTGCCGGTGTCGTTGACGTCGCTGTGAGGAATCTTCTCCATGGCACTATGGTGCCAGTTTTTCCTCTGACTTTCTTGAGAAGTGATCATGAATGGTCGTGGCCATGGCCGGTCCGATACCGGGAACGTCCTGCAAATCCGCCACAGTTGCCGCCTTGATCCGAGCCACCGATTTGAAATGTTTGAGCAAGGCGGTCTGCTTCGCCGGACCGAGGCCCGCGATCTCATCGAGCGCCGATCTGGTCATCGCCTTCGAGCGCTTCTTACGATGGAAGGTGATTGCAAATCGGTGCGACTCATCGCGCAGGTGCTGAAGAAGCCGCAACGCAGGCGACGAGCGCGAGAGAATGATCGGGAACTGCTCGCCGGGCAACCAGATTTCTTCGAGACGCTTCGCCAGGCCGATCACCATCACGTCCGCGCCCAGCTCGTCAATGACTTTCTGAGCCGCGTTGACCTGCGGAAGACCGCCGTCGACGACGATGAGGTCCGGCCGGTAGGCAAAGCGCGGCCTAGAGCCAGGTTCGACTGGCCCGGATTCGTGATCCTCCGAGGCATCCGCAACGCTCTCGGTTTCCTCGAGCCGCTTGAGCCGTCGTCGTAACACCTCGTCCATGGCGGCCGTATCGTCGCGCGCGCCCTCGCCGTCGGGGCCGCGCACGATGAAATGCCGGTAGTCGGACTTCTTAGCAAGGCCGTCCTCGAACACGACCATCGAGCCGACCTGATTGGTCCCTTGCGTGTGCGAGATGTCGTAGCCCTCGATGCGCAGGGGCGCCCGCTCGAGCCCGAGCCCCTCACGCAGCTCCTCGAGCGCCTGCGAGCGTTCGGTGATGTCACCGGCGCGTGCCAGCTTATGGCGGCGCAAGGCCTGCTCGGCATTCGTGTGAACGGTCTCCATGAGCGTGGCCTTGGGACCGCGCTTAGGCTGGCGGATCGTCACCTTTCCGCCTCTGAGCTCGGTCAGCCACGTCGAGAGCGTGGCCTTGTCGGTGGGAATCTCCGGCACCCAGATCTCCCGCGGCATTGAGGTTGCTGCCGTGTGGTCGACGTCGTCGACTGACCTGGCCCGCTGCTTTGTGCGCTGCCCGGGGGTCTGTGAGAAGTGGCCATAGACCTGAAGGAGGAGTTGGTTCACAAGCCCGGCCGCGTCCTCGTCCTCGATCGTCGTAACCCAGCCGCGCTGACCGCGTATCCGGCCACCGCGGATGAAGAACACCTGGACAGACGCCTCGAGCTCGTCGAACACGAGGCCAAACACGTCGGCGTCCACATCCGAGTCAAAGACCACCGTGTTTCGTTCGGCGACGGTCTCGAGCGCGAGGACGTCGTCGCGAAGCTTGGCCGCGCGCTCGTAGTCCTGCTCGGCGGCCGCCTGCGCCATCTCGCGCTTCTTCTCGCGGATGAGCTCCTCTCCCGATCCGTCGAGGAAGCGAACCATTCTCTTGGCGATATCGCGATGCTCGTCCTCGGATACGCGCCCGACGCACGGAGCGGAGCACTTATCGATATAGCCGAGCAAACACGGCCGCCCGGCGCGCTCGGCGTTGCGGAACACGCCCGCCGTACACGATCGAATCGGGAAGACGCGCAGGAGCTGGTCAAGCGACTCGCGCACGGCCCACACCTTCGTATACGGGCCGTAGTAGCGATTGCCCCGGCGGTGAGCGTTGCGCGTGACGGTGACCCGCGGGTATTTCTCGCTCATCGTGATCGCGAGGTACGGATAGGACTTGTCGTCCCGGTACATGACGTTAAAGCGCGGCGCGAACTCCTTGATCCACGCGTATTCGAGAGTGAGCGCCTCGATTTCACTGCCGACGACGACCCATTCGACTCGCGCTGCCGTGAACACCATTTGGCGCGTGCGCGCGTGCAGGAGCGCCGGGTCTTGGAAATAGTTGAGCAACCGGTTGCGAAGTGATTTCGCTTTGCCCACGTAGATGACCCGGTCGTCCTCATCGATGAATCGGTAGACGCCCGGGTCCGTGGGAATATCGCCCGTTCGTGGGCGATAGCTCTCCGGATGTGCCATCTACTTGAGAGTACCTGCCTTCTCCAAGATCGGCTTCAGGTAGCGGCCAGTGTGCGACTCCTCCACGAGCGCCACGTGCTCCGGCGTTCCTTCGGCCACGAGCGTTCCGCCCGCGTTGCCACCTTCAGGCCCGAGGTCAATGACCCAATCGGCGCTCTTGATGACGTCGAGGTTGTGCTCGATGACGATGACGGTATTGCCCTTGTCGGTGAGCTCCTGAAGCACGCCCAGCAGCTTGCGCACATCCTCGAAGTGAAGGCCGGTGGTCGGCTCGTCGAGCATGTAGACCGTCTTGCCGCTGGAGCGCTTGTGAAGCTCGGAGGCGAGCTTGACGCGCTGAGCCTCGCCGCCCGACAGCGTGGTGGCCGGTTGGCCGAGCCGGATGTAGCCAAGGCCCACCGACTCGAGCACTTCGAGGTACTTCGTGATGCGCGTGACGGAGGCGAAAAACTCCTTCGCCTGCGAAATCGTCATGTCGAGCACTTCGGCCACATTCTTGCCCTTGTATCGCACCTCGAGCGTTTCACGGTTGTAGCGCGTGCCGTGACAGACTTCGCACGGCACATACACGTCCGGAAGGAAGTTCATCTCAATTTTGATCGTGCCGTCGCCCGAACAGGATTCGCACCGCCCGCCCTTGACGTTGAACGAGAATCGGCCTGGGCCGTACCCGCGAATCTTCGCCTCCTCCGTTTCGGAGAAGATCCGACGGATCGGGTCCCACATCCCCGTGTACGTGGCAGGATTCGAGCGCGGTGTGCGTCCGATCGGCGACTGATCCACGTGCACGACCTTGTCGAGTTGGTCAAGGCCCTTGACCGCCGTGTGCTTGCCGGGCAGCGACTGCGCACGGTTGAGCTTGTTGGCGAGCACTTTGTAGAGGATCTCGTTGACGATCGATGACTTACCCGAGCCCGAGACGCCAGTGACCGCGGTGAACACACCGATCGGGAACTTCACGTCAATGTTGCGCAGATTGTTCTCCCTGGCACCTGTCACCTCGATCTGCTTCGTCTTATAGA
This sequence comes from Trueperella sp., assembly GCF_043424875.1. Classification (NCBI taxonomy): domain Bacteria; kingdom Bacillati; phylum Actinomycetota; class Actinomycetes; order Actinomycetales; family Actinomycetaceae; genus Trueperella; species Trueperella sp. The sequence continues at coordinate 24,940 of NZ_JBHWPL010000041.1, forward strand.
CGCGACGCCGGGTGGCCGGCACGCCGATCTCCTTGTGGCCCGAGAGGTAGGCGCCCGTCAGAGAATCCTCGCTCTCGAGCAGGCCAGCTGGCTCGCCCGAATAGACGATGTTGCCACCGAATTCTCCGGCTCGCGGGCCAATATCGACCACCCAGTCCGACTGCCGGATCGTCTCCTCATCGTGTTCGACGACGATGAGCGTGTTGCCAAGATCGCGCAGATGAAGAAGCGCGCTGAGCAGGCGTTCGTTATCGCGCTGATGAAGACCGATGGAGGGCTCATCAAGGACGTACAGGACGCCGACGAGGCCCGCGCCGATCTGCGTGGCCAATCGGATTCGCTGCGCTTCGCCGCCCGAGAGTGAGCCGGCCGAGCGCGACATCGTCAGGTAATTGAGACCGACCGTCACAAGGAAGGACAGGCGTTCGAGGATCTCCTTGAGGACGGCGTCGGCAATCTTCTTCTCGCGCTTGCCGAGCTCGAGGGACTTCAAGTAATCCAGTGCTTCGCCGATCGAGAGCTCCGTGAGTTCGTGAATGTTCAGTTCGCCCACGCGCACGGCGAGCACCTCGGGCTTCAGGCGCGCTCCCCCACAGGTCTTGCAGGTTACGTCACGCATGAACCCTTTGTAGCGCTCGCGCGACCAGTCCGACGACGTCTCGTCGTACTTGCGCTTGACGAAGTGGAGAACTCCCTCGAATCCCGTGGAGTAGATCTTCTCGCGCCCCCAGCGGTTGCGGTAGCGCATCTTGACCTTGAAATCTTTGCCGTTGAGGATCGCGTCTTTCGCGTCATCTGGCAGGTTCTTCCACTTGGTCGCCGTCGAAAAGCCGAGCTCGTCGCCGAGGCCCTCCAGCTGGCGCATGTGGTAATCGCGCGCGCTTTGCGAGGCCGTCACAGACCACGGCACGAGCGCGCCCGCGTCGATCGACAGATCTTCATCTGGCACGACCAGATCCGGCGAGACCTGGACCTTGTAGCCAATGCCGTCGCAATCCTCGCACGAGCCGTACGGTGCGTTAAAGGAAAACGTGCGCGGCTCGATCTCCTCGATCTCGAGCACGTGGCCGTTGGGGCACGATCGGAATTCGGAGAACTTGCGCTCGCGTTGCGGATCGTCGGTATCGAGATCGACGAACTCGATGATCAGGCGACCGTCGGCTAGGCGCAGCGCCGTCTCCACCGAATCGTTGAGGCGGGATCGCATGCCCTCGCGGATAGCGAGACGGTCCACGACCACCTCGATGTCATGCTTCTTCGTCTTGGCAAGTTTCGGCGGGCTATCCAAGCGAATGAGCTCGCCATCCACGCGCGCACGCGAGTAGCCGTCCGCCGTGAGCGTGCGGAAAATCTCTTCGTGTTCCCCCTTGCGCCCGCGGATGACCGGAGCGAGGACTTGGAAGCGAGTGCCGTCGTCGTACTCCAGCAGCGCATTAACGATTTGTTCGGCGCTCTGCGCCTGAATCTTCTCCCCGCACACAGGGCAGTACTGCGTGCCTGCGCGCGCATAGAGCAAACGCAGGTAATCGTAGACCTCGGTGATCGTGCCGACCGTCGATCGCGGATTGCGGTTCGTGGACTTCTGATCGATCGATACCGCAGGTGACAGGCCCTCGATGAAATCCACGTCCGGCTTGTCCATCTGCCCTAAGAATTGGCGCGCGTAGGCCGAGAGCGACTCAACGTAGCGGCGCTGACCCTCTGCGAAAATCGTATCGAAGGCGAGCGAGGATTTTCCGGATCCGGAAAGCCCCGTGAAGGCAACCATCTTGCCACGCGGAATCTCAAGCGTGACATTTTGAAGGTTATGTTCGCGGGCTCCTTGAATATGAATATGTTCGTGCACGCGTCCAATTCTAGGCGCTGGCACCGACACTTTCGAACGGTTGTTTGATGATTTTGCCACAGGCGATTCTTTGCGAGTGAGCCTCACCGTGCGCCCGTGACCACGACCGCGCACCTGTGACTTAGGATGGGCTCATGGCAATCTACGCGATCCGATACAACTACTCACCCGACACCGACCTCATTGCGCGCACGCGCCCAGTTCACCGCGAGTACCTGCGCAGCCTGTTCGACCAGGGCGCACTGCTCGCCTCCGGACCACTCGGCTCCGATGGTGCGCTGCTCATCGTTCGCGCGGACGATGCAACCGAGGCTCTCAGCCTCGTCGACGCCGATCCCTTCAACGAGGTGGGCGTGATCGTGGAGCGCGAGGCACTCGAATGGACTCAGGTCTACGGCCCGTGGGCATAGGTGAAGGATCTGCTACGGCGCTTTAAGCCGGACTTCCTGCTCACCGGCATCGTCACCGCCCTGATTTTGGGGCTCGTCGTTCCCGTTCCCGACGACGTCGCCGCCGTCTTCTCGACCATCGCCGACATAGGCGTGGGCATGGTCTTCCTCGTCTATGGCATGCGCCTGCGCACGAGCGAAGTGATCGAAGGCCTGAAGAACATCAAGCTTCAAACGGCCGTGCTCGCCGCCACCTACGTGATCTTTCCGCTGCTCGGCCTCGCGTTCTACTGGCTGACGGGATCGATCATCGGAACGGCGTTTGCCACCGGCCTGCTCTACCTGAGCCTGCTCCCCTCGACCGTCCAGTCCTCGGTGACATTTGTATCGATCGCCCGCGGTGACGTGGCCAGTGCGGTGTGCGCCGCGACCATCTCGAACATCCTAGGCATGTTCCTCACGCCAGTCCTCGTCCTCGTATTCATGAACATGGACGACGCCTCGACGGGCGGCATCCAATCCGTTCTGCTCAAGTTGCTCCTGCCGTTCGTGATCGGTCAGTTCCTTCAGCCGTTCGTGGGCGATTGGATGCGCGGACACCGAAACCTCACAAAAATCACCGACAATTCGGCGATCATCCTCGTGGTGTTCTCCGCCGTCGTTAAGGCGACGAACGACGGCGCATGGACCTCCGTTACCCTCGGCGGATTCATCGTCCTGTGCATCGTCCTATCGGCGCTACTGGCCATCATTTTGACCTTCACCTGGTACGGCGGCAGGATCCTCGGCTTCCCTCGCGACGAAAAGATCGTCCTGCTCATGTGTGGCTCGAAGAAGTCACTCGCCACGGGATTGCCCATGGCAAAGGCTCTCTTCGATCCCGCGATCGTCGGCGCCGTGGCCGTTCCAGTGATTATCTTCCACCAGATTCAGCTCATGGTTGCCGCGGTTCTCGCGCGCCGCCTCGGACGAGAGGACGCTCCCGAGCCGCTACCGGATCAGGCCGGCTAACTACTTCCAGGCGCTACCTGGCCGGTCTTCGTCGGGATCGCTCATGAAGGTATCCGTGCGGTGCTCGCGCCCCTCACCTAGGTCCTTGTTGCGATCGTCGTCGGAAGCGCTCGGGCTTGCGTCAAGGGACCGGCTCTCCCCGTGCAACGGACTCTCGCCAATCGACGGGGTCGTTCGCGCGTGCGGCCCGATGTCCGCCGCGATGTCGGCAGGCGAATGAATCGTCGGCCATTTCTTTGCGCCCCACAGTGAGACGATCACAGTCACCGTAATCGCTCCGAGGATAACCGCCGCCGACTGAAGCGGGGTCGGCTCGGGGATGAACGTGAGCAAGTCGTAGCCGTGGAACGCATGAACGAGCAGCTTGAACGCAATGAATCCGAGGATGAAGGCCAAGCCGAAGTGGAGATAGATCAGCCGATCCAGCAGACCGTCCACAAGGAAGTACAGCTGACGCAACCCGAGCAGCGAGAAGGCGTTGGCGGCGAACACGATGAACGGTTCGCGGGTGAGGCCGTAGATGGCCGGGATGGAGTCAAGTGCGAACATGATGTCGATCGATCCGATGGAGATCACGCACAGCATGAGGGGCGTAATCCACGTCTTGCCACCGCGGCGCACGACCATACGCTGGCCGACGTATCCGTCCGTCACGTTGAACAAACGCGAAGCCTGCTTCGTCAACACGTTCGGCTTGTAGTCATCCGACGGATCCGCCGCGTTCGGATCGCGCCGATCTCTCTCTTGCTCAATGCCGTCGCGAATCTGGTCGATGGCCGTGTACAGCATCCACGCGCCGAAGAGGAAGAACACCCAGGCAAAGCGCTCGATGACCGCCGCGGCCACCATGATGAACGCGAAGCGCAAGACGAGTGCGATGACGATGCCCCACATGACCACCTTTTGCTGGTAGATCCGGGGCACCTTGAAGGCTGCGATGATGATGATAAAGACGAAGATGTTATCGAGCGATAGGGATTTCTCCGTCAGATAGCCGACGAAGTACTCGGTGGCGAACTGCGGACTGTGCCGGAAGTACATGAGGACGCCGAAGAGCAATGCGATCGCGATGTAGAAGGTCGACCAAATCGCCGCCTCTTTTAGCGTCGGATCGTGGGGCTTGCGCACGTGTCCGAGTAGATCCCAAGCGATGAGCACAATGATTACGCCAAATAGCGCGAACCACTCCCACGTGTGCACGACCATGGCTTCTGCTGAGTTTTGCGCGGTCACAAGCGTTGTGTGAAATAGCCCAGATGACATGGGGCTCCTTCCGGTACGTCAAATAGTGGTACCGGAGGTCTCTTCCCGCCTGTGAAGGCCTCGACCCGGGCAAATGCCGTACTGACGAGTCGATGTTGGGTGGGAATACTCCCCTCCGCCAGAGTCGATCCTAGCCCAAATGCGCCGCGCCGTAACCAGTGAGCTCGTGTGATTCGAGACATCACCCGGCGTCGATCTGGCGCAGCTCCCTCTTGACGTCCTCAATCTCATCGCGCAATCGCGCGGCGAGCTCGAACTGAAGTTGTTCGGCGGCGGCGTGCATTTGCTCGGTGAGGTCTTCGAGGAGCTGGCGAATCTCGCGCCCATCTTGGGGCAGGCGTTCGGAGATCGAACTCTCCCTGCGGTATCCCCCGTCCAGGAGCATCTCCGTATCAATGTCCTCGCGCGCGAGCATGTCGGTCACATCCGAGATTTTCTTGCGCAGCGGGGTCGGATCGATGCCGTTCGCCTTGTTGTAGGCCAGTTGCTTGTCACGACGACGATTGGTCTCGTCAATCGCTTCTTTCATGTTCGCCGTGATCTGGTCGGCATACATGTGGACTTGGCCGGAGACGTTTCGTGCCGCACGGCCGATCGTCTGAATGAGCGAGGTCGTCGAGCGCAGGAAGCCCTGCTTATCGGCGTCGAGAATGGCCACGAGCGAGACTTCTGGAAGGTCAAGACCCTCGCGCAGCAGGTTGATGCCCACGAGCACGTCGAACTTCCCGAGGCGAAGCTCGCGCAGGAGCTCGACGCGGCGCAGCGTGTCGACGTCGGAGTGCAGGTACTCCACGCGGACGCCGCGCTCTGCCAGGTAGTCCGTGAGATCTTCTGCCATCTTCTTCGTCAGCGTCGTCACGAGCACGCGCTCGTCGCGCTCAGTGCGGATCCGGACTTCCTCGAGCAGGTCGTCGATCTGGCCCTTTGTGGGTTTGACGATTACCTCGGGGTCCACGAGCCCGGTGGGGCGAATGATCTGCTCAACCACGCCGTCGGATTGCTCGAGCTCGTACTTGCCCGGCGTCGCCGAGAGATAGACAGTCTGCCCGATGCGCTCGAGGAACTCATCCCACTTGAGCGGGCGGTTATCCATCGCGGATGGCAGGCGGAAGCCGTGTTCAACGAGCGTTCGCTTCCGGGACATGTCGCCTTCGAACATGGCACCGATCTGCGGAACTGTCACGTGCGACTCGTCGATGACGAGCACGAAATCCTCCGGGAAGTAATCGAGAAGGGTGTGCGGCGGGGTGCCCGGGCCGCGCCCGTCAATGTGGCGCGAATAGTTCTCGATACCCGAGCATGTTCCGAGGTTGCGGATCATTTCGAGATCGAAGGTCGTGCGCATTTCGAGGCGCTGAGCCTCCAGAAGTTTGCCCTGTTCGCGGAACTCCTCGAGGCGCACGTCAAGCTCTTCTTTGATTGAGGCCATGGCGCGTTCCATTCGTTCGGGACCCGCCACGTAGTGCGAGGCGGGAAAGATGTGAGCGTGCGTCGCATCGCGCAGAACGTTCCCGGTGAGCGGGTGCAGGAGCGAGATCGCATCGATCTCGTCGCCAAAGAATTCGATACGCACCGCGAGCTCTTCGTACACGGGGATAATCTCAACCGTATCGCCACGCACGCGGAACGTGCCGCGCGTGAACGCCATGTCGTTGCGGGTGTACTGCATGGAGACGAACTGCTTAAGAAGCGCGTCTCGATCAAGCTGTTGGCCGACCTCCAGTTGCACCATTCGATCCACGTACTCTTGCGGAGTACCGAGACCGTAGATGCACGAAACGGACGCGACCACCACGACGTCGCGCCGCGTGAGCAACGAATTCGTGGCGGAGTGGCGCAGGCGCTCAACCTCGTCATTGATGGACGAGTCCTTTTCGATGTAGGTATCCGACTGCGGAACGTAGGCCTCGGGCTGGTAGTAGTCGTAGTAGGAGACGAAGTATTCAACCGCGTTATTGGGCAACAACTCCCGAAACTCTGCGGCCATCTGCGCAGCCAGAGTCTTGTTCGGCTCCATGATGAGAGTTGGGCGCTGGATCTGTTCGACGAGCCAAGCCGTGGTTGCCGACTTACCTGTACCGGTGGCGCCGAGCAGAACGATATCGCTCTCGCCGTTATTGATCCGCTCCACAAGCTCCTTGATGGCCTGCGGCTGATCACCCGAGGGCGTGTACTCGGAAATGACCTCAAACGGAGCCTCAGCGCGGACGATATCACTGACTGGTTGCATGAGTTTTACAGTAGTGCCTCGCGCTGACAATCCCGTAGTTAGTTTGCCAACAGGGAACCTAGGCGAGCCTCGCGCTCATGTCGAGGGCGGGGTTCGCGAGTCGCCATTGCCCATCAGCTTCCACCCATCCCGCGCGCGCCAGCATATCCGCAGGTCCGTCGAGAATGAGCGTGCCGTCGTCGTCGGAGACATCAAAGCCGAGCGCCTCGAGCCGTTGGATCTGCAGGTCTGGCGTATCGCGGTAGACCACGGCGCCGCTCTCTGGGAGGTGTGCCTCGGAGAACTCTCCACCGGACAGCCGCTCGTTGAACGGGACGATCCACGCCTGCCAGATCACCTCGAGATCTTCGCGGAGGTCGGATTCGGCGCCCTCGTTAATGATCACGACGTCCGCAATTGCCGTGCGGTCCACGTCAGTGGGTTGGGAATTGATGCGCCCGCGGGCGTCCTCGTCCGACATCCCGCGGGTCTCCTTCAAACGCGCGATTCGGATATGTTCGTCCGTATTGACGGTGACATTTGCTGTCATGGCGAACTGGCCAGGCTGACCGACGAGCAGCGGCACGTCATACACAACGACGGCGTTCGGATCGCGCTCGCGGATTTCTGTCAGCTGACGCTTCACCTCGTCCGCGACAGCTGGGTGCGTGATTGAGTTCAGCATTGCTCGCTCGGGGGTGTGTGCGAAGACGATCTTCGCCAAGGCCGGGCGATCCAGTCGGCCGTCGTCGCCAATAACGTCCTCTCCCCAACGGTCTGCAATCTTTTCGTAGGCGGGTGTTCCGGGCTCGACGACGTCGCGTGCCACCTGGTCAGCGTCGATGACGTGAGCGCCATATTCCTTCCAGATCGATGCAACGAGAGACTTTCCAGAACCAATTCCTCCGGTCAGGGCAAGTGTCAGCATCAGTTGTCCTTCTCTACGGCGTCCAAAATGTGTTCGACGAGCCTCACGCCGTCGTCAATAGAAAGGTAGTCGATCGGAGGCACGTGGAGGAAGCCGGCCCGGCCCGATGTCTGTATGGCGGTGTACATAACCGTGTTGCAGACGTATAGGCCGGCGCTGAGCGACTCGTCGAGGGCGATCCCCTGGGCGCGGACATGATCGACGACGTCTTTGAATGGCAGCGTAGTTTCGACGGCGAGCGGCCCGGATTCGTCAATCTCCTCCCCTGCGGCGAGGTGGCCGGCGTTGTCCGCGTACTGGGAGTCCTGACGGTTCATGGCGAACCGCTCGAGCGTGGGGACCGTGCGGTCGGAGGCAAGGCCGCAGGCCAGGTGGACGTCGTAGAAACCCAGATCGCGCACCTGCTCGCGCGCTGCCTCGAACTCGACGGGGAGAATGCGCACGTCGACGTCGCTGCGCTCGGCAACTCGCCGGACGATATGTTCGCTCGGATTGTCCGTGTTTGAGCCGAAGGGGCCAAAAGCGGTTAGCAGAACTCTCATGAGCTCAGCATACGGTGAATCCGCCGGCTGCGAGTGCGCGAGCTGTGCCGAAGCTGGAATGACCACGCGGGCAACAAAAAGGGGCCGCGAAAAGGGGCACCTTGCGGTGCCCCTTTCCTCATAAGCCAGTGGCGATTAGTTGCCGGTCAGCTTCTCGCGCAGTGCGGCAAGCGCCTCATCAGAGGCGAGCGTGCCGGACGCGTCGTTGCCCGACGAGTAGGAGGCGGGTGCCTCTTCTGCCGGAGCTGCCGACTCGCCCGAAGCCATCGCCTCAGCGTCGGCCTCCTGGTGAGCTGCAACCTGAGCCTTGTGGGCGGTCCAACGAGCTTCTGCCTCGGCGTACTCGGCCTCCCAAGCAGCCTGGTTCTCCTCGTAGCCCTCGAGCCACTCGTTCGCCTCGGGGTCGAAGCCCTCCGGGTACTTGTAGTTGCCCTCGTCGTCGTACTCGGCGGTCATGCCGTAGAGCGACGGATCGAAATCCTCCGACGTCGGGTCCACGCCCTCGTTCGCCTGCTTGAGCGAGAGGGAGATGCGGCGACGATCAAGATCGATGTCGATGACCTTCACGAACACCTCGTCGCCAACCTTGGCAACCTGCTCCGGCAGGTCGATGTGGCGTTGAGCGAGCTCGGAGATGTGGACGAGGCCCTCGATGCCGTCCTCGACACGCACAAACGCACCGAACGGAACGAGCTTCGTGACCTTGCCCGGCACGACCTGACCAATGCGGTGGGTACGTGCGAAGGTCTGCCACGGATCTTCCTGCGTGGCCTTGAGCGAGAGCGAGACTCGCTCGCGGTCCATGTCGACGTCGAGCACCTCGACGGTGACTTCCTGGCCGACCTCGACGACCTCGCTGGGGTGGTCGATGTGCTTCCAGGACAGCTCCGAGACGTGCACCAGGCCGTCGACCCCGCCGAGGTCAACGAACGCACCGAAGTTAACGATCGAGGAGACGACGCCCTCACGAACCTGACCCTTCTGGAGGGTGTCAAGGAAGTGAGCGCGGATTTCGGACTGCGACTGCTCGAGCCATGCGCGACGCGAAAGAACAACGTTGTTACGGTTCTTGTCCAGTTCAATGATCTTGGCCTGAAGCTCACGGGCGATGTAGGGCTGGAGGTCGCGGACGCGACGCATTTCAACGAGCGATGCCGGAAGGAAGCCACGCAGACCAATGTCGAGGATCAGGCCGCCCTTGACGACCTCGATGACGGTACCGGTAACAACGCCGTCCGCTTCCTTGACTTCTTCGATCTTGTCCCAGGCTCGCTCGTACTGTGCACGCTTCTTCGACAGCAGCAGTCGGCCTTCCTTGTCCTCCTTCTGGAGAACGAGAGCCTCGATCTGGTCACCAACTTCAACAACATCATCAGGATCGATGTCGTGCTTGATGGAAAGTTCCTTGGAGGGAATGACACCCTCGGTCTTGTAGCCGATGTCGAGGAGGACTTCGTCCCGATCGACCTTGACTACGGTGCCTTCAACGATGTCGCCATCGTTAAAGTACTTGATTGTTTCGTCAACGGCGGCGATGAGTTCTTCTTCGGTGCCGATGTCGTTGATGGCGACCTCCGTGGAGGTCTGATTGTTTGTGGTCATAGAGTTGGTGACTCCGGATAATTTACTAGTATGGACAATTGTTCGTGGCTCCAGCTTCAAACTGGCACCAACGGACTAGTTTACGGTTATTACGCGCCCGTATTCAAGCGCGAAGCACGCCGCGAATGCCGACTTGACCACACTTGGAGGATCCGTTGAGTGCCGGTTTCATTCCCGTTAACCCAGCCGACGACTCCGGGCAAGCAAACAGCCGCTGGTGGTCAGAAAACGCTGACGATTACCTGACCGAGTACGGAGGCGTCCTTGGCGAGGCCGATTTCATCTGGGGTCCAGAGGGTCTGCGAGAGCGCGACGTCGAACTGCTCGGCTCTCCCTCGTCGCTGCGGGGTGCGTCCATCCTCGAAATCGGGTGCGGAGCTGCTCAATGCTCGCGCTACCTCGCCACGCAGGGGCTCAACGTCACGGCGTGCGACCTCGCGCCGGGCATGGTTGAAGCGGCGAGGGTTCTCAATGCGAAGCACAGCGTAGGCTTCCCGATCGACGTGGCCGATGCTCGTGCACTCCCCTACGAGACCGGCGCGTTCGACGTCGTATTTACCAGCTTCGGCGCAATCGACTTCATCGACGACCTCGCAGACCTCCATCGCGAAGTCCGGCGGGTGGTGCGGCTCGGCGGACGATGGGTGTTCTCCTGCTCGCATCCGGTGAAGTGGATCTTTGCCGACGATCCGGAGTCCTTCCGAGTCGAGCATTCCTATTTCGATCGCACGCCCTACATCGAGCGGTTCGAGGACGGCGAACTCGAGTATGCCAACTTCCACCATACCCTCGCCGATCACATCAATTCGCTCAGCGAGTGTGGATTCGTGATCGAGGAATGCGTGGAGCCGGAGTGGCCCGCTGGCCGCGAGGTCGTGTGGGGCGCGTGGGGGCCGACCCGATCAGCGCGCGTGCCAGGCACGATCATCATTTCCGCCCGCGCGGCCTAGCCACACTCCGCCGCGCCCCTACTCCGCACCTCACCACAGCCACTACTCTGCATTCGGGGCAACTTCCATCTAAACGGGGCAGGAAGTTCCTGCCCCATTTGGTAAGGACCTGCACCGTTTGCGGGAAATGTGCGCGTGTGGGCACTGGGGTCAGTGGGCGGCGTCGCGCCAGTTACGGCCCACGCCAATGCCAACGGACAGCGGCACGCTGAGCTCGGAGGCCTGGCCCATCTGCTCGCGCACGATCTGCTCGAGCTTCTCGGCCTCATCTGCCTTGACCTCGAAGACCAGTTCGTCATGGACCTGAAGCAGCATTCGCGAGGAAAGGCCGGCCTTGTCGATGCCATCTTGGACGAGCACCATCGCGATCTTGATGATGTCGGCCGCCGACCCCTGAATGGGAGCGTTCAACGCCATCCGCTCGGCAGCCTCGCGCATCTGGCGATTCTGGCTCGTCAGCCCGGGCAGGTACCGGCGCCGACCCATGATCGTGGACGTGAAGCCATCCTTGCGCGCCTGCGCCACCACCTCATCGAGATAATCGCGAACTGCGCCGAAGCGCTCGAAGTAGTCGTTCATGAGGCGATCGGCCTCGCCCACGGAAATGCGCAACTGCTGAGATAGCCCGTAGGCAGATAGGCCGTAGGCAAGGCCATAGCTCATCGCCTTGATCTTGGAGCGCTGCTCCCCCGTCACCGCATCCTCGTCGATGCCAAACACGCGGCCCGCCACGTAGTTGTGGAGGTCGGCGCCGTCATTGAACGCCTGAATGAGCGAGGCGTCCTCGGACAGGTGTGCCATCAGCCGCATTTCAATCTGCGAGTAATCGGCGGTCATCAGGTAGTCGTAGCCCTCACCCGGCACGAAAATCTCGCGGATCTGCCGCCCCTCTTCAGTGCGCGTGTGGATGTTCTGCAGATTTGGGTCGGTCGACGAAAGCCGGCCTGTGGCCGCCACCGTCTGCTGGAAGGTGGTGTGAATGCGACCATCTTCCAAAACCGACCGCTGGAGTCCCTCCACCGACTGACGAAGCTTGATCGCCTCGCGATGATCCATGAGCCCGGACAGGAACTCCTGCCCTGCCCGCGCGTCCTCGTCCTCTCGCAGCGCGATCTTCACGAGCAGATCGGCAAGCGCATCCGCATTCGTGGTGTATCCCGACTTCGTTTTCTTCGTCTTCGGAAGATTGAGCCGCTCGAATAGCACTTCCTGAAGTTGCTTCGGGCTCGACAAGTTCACGGACTCGTCGCCAATCGCCGCATAGGAGCGATCCTGAGCATCCTCAACGCGCGTGTTGAAGTCGTGGTACAGCGCGGCCAACCGCTCCTGATCCACTCCGATGCCCGAGGTCTCCATGTCAAAGAGCAGTTGCGACACGGCGAGTTCGAGGTCAATGAGTGCGCCGGTCGGATCCGCAGCGTCGAGTGCAGTATCGAAGGCCGCCCGAAGGTCATGCAGCGCGGCTGCCCGCGGAGCGAGCGGGCTCTCGACAAGCGTGCCGTCGGCGCCAATGCCAAGCGTGTCTCCGGCACTCGTAGCCGCCGCCAGATCGTAGTTCAAGTAACGCTGCGCCAGATCCTCGATGTCGTATTTGCGTTGGTCGGGATGGAGCAAGTAGGCGTCGATCTCGGTGTCCGCCACAACGCCGCGCAACGTGATGCCTGCGCCGGCCCACGCGTGGGCAATTCCCTTCGTGCCGTGGCCGATCTTCTCTTGGCTTGCGTCCTCGAGAAAAGCTACAAGAGTTTCCTCGTCGACGACGTCGAGCCCCGGCTTATCGCCGTAGTACACCGCGCGATCCGAGGCGGCGATGGCGAAGCGTTCGACATCGCCTCTCAACGGGCGCCGATCCCCCTCGAGGTCGAGTGCCCACGGACCCTCGTGCTGCTCTAGGAACTCGCTGAGCGGAATGGATCCAGCAGGAATGAGCGTGGCCTCAATGGCTTCGGCGTGATCGTCCTCTGTGCCCGGCTCGCCGTCGCGCATCGGGAGCTCCTTGAGCACCCGTTCGCGAAGGGTGGTGAAGTTCAGGGTGTCAAAGAGCTCGTGCATCTTCTCGCGCTCCACACCAAGCGGCTTGAGCTCATCCATGTCCTCGACGATTGGGAGGGTGCGCACGAGGTCGTTGAGCTTGCGGTTGCGGCGAACCATGTCGAGGTTGTCGCGCAGGTTCTGGCCGGTCTTTCCGCCGATCTCGTCGGCATGCTCGAGAAGCGCTTCCAGCGACCCGTAGTGATTGAGCCACTTCGCGGCCGTCTTTTCGCCCCACAGTGGTACGCCCGGAATGTTGTCCGCGTTCTCACCAACCAGCGCTGCAACGTCGGAATATAGCGCGGGCACCACGCCCGTCTTCGCCTTCACGGCCTCGGGCGTGTAGACGGCCATCTGCGAACGCGGCATCGGGTACAGCAGCGTGATCGAGTCATCAACCAGCTGATACGTGTCCTTATCGCCGGAGGAGATCAAGACCTTCATGCCCTCCTGCTCGCCGCGAGTGGCGAGCGTGGCCACGATGTCGTCAGCCTCGTAGTCCTCGTAGGTCAGCCACTGAACGCCAATGACGTCCAGCACCTCCTGGATCACCGAGATCTGCCCCTTGAACTCCTCGGGCGTGGCAGCGCGGCCACCTTTGTACTCCGCGTATTCGCGAGTACGGAACGTGCCGCCAGGAAGATCGAAAGCCACCGCGATATGGGTGGGCGAATGATCGGCCACGAGCTTGAGGAGCGTGGAGAGGAAACCGTGGATCGCGTTTGTGTACTGACCCTGATCGGTCACGAAATTGTCCGCGGGCAGCGCGAAGAATGACCGGAACGCGAGCGAGTGTCCATCGAGCACAAGAAGAGTATTGTCTTTCACGAGCCCTAGCCTATCGCGCGGGGCCGACACGTTTCAGCGCCTAGCTCCTATACTTGTGACCCATGAGCGAAAACTGGACGCAGCTTGCCGACACGCTTGGCATTGAGATTGTGACGACGACGGCCGACGAGTGCGTCATCGAGATGCCCACCCGGGATGTGCGCCAGCCATACGGAGTCTTGCACGGTGGCATTAACGGCGTCGTCGTCGAACATGCCGGCTCGATCCTTGCGCGTTCGAACGCTCCCGACGGCCGAATCGGAGTGGGCACTGAATTGTCCGTATCGAACCTCGCCCCCAACACGTCCGAGCTCGTGCGCGCCCGCGCCACGGTACTCAAAGCTGGCCGGTCCTCGCTGACCGCGCTGGTAGAAGTCACAGACGCGGCCGGAAACCTCACAGCTTCCGGCCGCTTGACCTGCGTTTTTATCGCGCCCTAGAGCGGGCGTACAGATTCGCCCGAGAACGGGAAAATTTTTACTTGCCGCCAACCTGCTCGACGACGGCGTCGGCAACCTCGCGCATCGTCAGGCGACGATCCATCGAGGTCTTTTGAATCCAGCGGAACGCCTCCGGCTCGGTCAGGCCCATCTTCTCCTGCAGGAGGCCTTTGGCCTGATCCACGCGCTTGCGCGTCTCGAAGTTCTCGGCAAGCGAGGCAACTTCCTTCTCGAGCGAGGCAATCTCGCGCGAGCGTGACAGCGCGATCTCCACGGCCGGAATCAGATGCTCGGGCGTAAACGGCTTGACGACGTAGGCCATGGCGCCGGCGTCGCGAGCACGCTCCACGAGCTCCTTTTGCGAGAAGGCCGTGAGCATGACAATCGCGATCTGGTGATCCGCGAGAATGCGCTCGGCTGCGCTGATGCCATCCATGCCGGGCATCTTCACGTCCATGACGATGAGGTCTGGCTCGTGCTCCTCGGCCAAGGCAATGGCCTCGTCACCCGTCGATCCCTCGGCGACGACGGTATAGCCGGCGTCCTGAAGGGTTTCAACGATGTCGAGACGGATGAGCGTCTCATCCTCGACGACGAGCACACGTACGGTTGCGGGGTCCGTATCGTCTTCGATTCGTTCAACCTTGGCACCCGCCACTGCGTCTTTCACGCGTTCCTCCGATCGCACTGTTTGCTTCGTGCCTCGGTACCACGCCGCATGGGCACGGCCGCATAGACACGTTCTCATCAATACTACAAATTCGTGCTCGGACGTTGGCGCGTTTCGCACGTATTGCACTTGTGAGTGCTCCGGGCGGGACTCGAACCCGCATGCTTTTCAGCGCTGCATTTTGAGTGCAGTGTGTCTGCCAATTCCACCACCGGAGCGAGGAACTGTACCGATCTTACTGGGATCCGGGCAAGAAACACTCCGCCCGAAGGCGGAGATTCCTCACACGTTGGCACAGCTCGGGCGGGATTAGTCCACGGACTTGAAGGTCTCACCCATCTTGTGAATACGGATCGTGTTCGTGGAGCCCACCTTGCCCGGAGGCATACCGGAGACGATGACGACTCGATCGCCTTCTTCAGCCAGACCGCGCTCGCGCAGGATCACATCGACCTGCTCGACCATCTCATCGGTGTTGGCCACCTCGGGCGTGTTGATCGACTGAACGCCCCACGTGAGCTCCAGCCGCTGGCGCACCTCCGTGGACGGCGTAAACACGAGCAGCGGGATACGCGCACGCAGGCGTGCCATTCGGCGAGCCGTCTGACCCGACGACGTAAAGACCGCCAGGTACTTGACGCCGAGAGCCTCTCCGATGTCCACCGCCGAGCGGGTAATCACGCCGTTACGGGTGCGGTGCAGGTTGCCAATCTTCGGAATGGTCTCGAGGCCGTGCTCCTCGGTGAACTGGATGATCGAGGCCATCGTCTGAACACAGATGACCGGGTACTTTCCGATCGAGGTTTCGCCCGACAGCATGACGGCGTCCGCGCCGTCGAGGATCGCATTCGCACAGTCCGAGGTCTCGGCGCGGGTCGGGGTCGGTGACGTAATCATCGACTCGAGCACCTGCGTTGCCACGATGACAGGCTTGGCGTTGCGGCGCGCAATGTTGATCGCACGCTTTTGCACGATCGGCACCTGCTGGAGCGGAAGCTCAACGCCCAGATCGCCGCGAGCAACCATGATGCCGTCGAACGCACGCACGATCTCGTCGAGTACCGTGACACCCTGCGGCTTCTCAATCTTGGCGATCACCGGGATGCGGTGGCCAACCATGTCCATGACCTCGTGCACGTCCTTGACGTCATCCGCGGATCGCACGAACGAGAGCGCGCAGATGTCGGCGCCGTAGTTGAGCGCCCACTCGAGGTCTTCCTTGTCCTTCTCCGACAGCGCCGGAACCGACACGGCCACGCCCGGCAGGTTCACGCCCTTGTTGTTCGAGACCGTTCCACCAATGAGAACCTCGGTGACGACCTCCGGCCCATTAACTTCCTTGACTCGGACCTGAACCTTGCCGTCGTCGATCAAAATGAGATCGCCGGGGTTGCAGTCGCCCGGAAGTCCCTTAAATGTCGTGGAGACGAGTTCCTTATCGCCGGGCACATCCTCCGTAGTGATCGTGAAGATATCGCCCTGCTCGAGCAGAACCGGACCAGATTCAAAGGTGCCAAGACGAATCTTGGGCCCCTGGAGATCAACGAGGACGGCAACTGCTTGGCCGGTCTCCTCCGCTGCCTCACGAACCCAATCGACGCGCTTCTCATGCTCCTCGTGAGTGCCGTGGGAGGCATTGATACGGGCAACATTCATGCCCGCTTCCACGAGTTCGACAATTCGCTCTTTGGTGTCTGTTGCTGGACCTAGGGTACAAACGATCTTGGCTCTACGCATGATTCCACCATACCTGATGAACGGGACGCCTGATGAAGCTCAGCCCCGATTATTTACGCTGTTCACTTTCTGTTTCTCCGCCCGGCAGGTCGTCGTTGTCATCGACGACGCCGGAATCGGCGGTTTCGCTATCCTTCGCCGTGGCTGGCTCGTCAGTTGCGTCATCTGCGACGCCGTCTGCGTCTTCTGCGGCGTCGTCGTCCGAAGCGCCGTCCTCGGGGCTTTGGGCGTGCGGGTCGCGCCCGTCGAGATAGATGTCACCCAGCTCAGGGTTCGTCTTGAGGTACCTGGTCAAGAGCACAAACACGACCGCCGCGATGAGGAAGACGATGATCGACGTCCACACGTTCAGGCGAAGGCCGGCGAAGATCTGGGCATCGTCGATGCGCAGGGACTCAATCCACACGCGGCCGGCGGTGTAGAGGATGACGTACATGATGGCGGTCTGGCCGCCACGGAACCGGAAGCGCTTTTCCAGCCACACGAGCAGCGCCGCCATGGCGAGCACCCACAGCGCCTCGTAAAGGAACGTCGGATGGAAGGTCGTGCCCGCCTCGTATCCGGCCGGGATGTAGGCGTCATCGACTTCAAGCGCCCACGGTAGGTCAGTTGGTCCGCCGAAAAGTTCCTGATTGAAGTAGTTCCCCAGCCGGCCGATCGCCTGCGCTACGAGAACGCCGGGCGCCACGGCGTCGGCGAACGGAGCAAACCGCAGGCCCTGCCTGCGCAACGCAATGAATCCGCCCACGGCGCCCAGAGCGATGCCACCCCAGATACCGAGCCCGCCTTCCCAAATGCGCAAGGCCTTGAGCATGTCCCCGTTCGGGCCGAAGTACGGGTCGGGCGTCGTGATGACGTGGTAGATCCGAGCACCGACGATGCCGAACAGCACCATCCACACGGCGACGTCAATCGAGACGTCCTTGGGGCCACCCCACTTGGTGTATCGGCGATCGCCAATCCACCAAGCAACGATGATGCCCGTCACGATCGCCAGAGCGTAGAAACGGATGTCGAGCGGGCCGAGCTCGAGTGACGAAATCGGCGGAGACGGAATGGCAGTGATCATAGTTAGCCTTCGCGGGTTGTGTGGGCTCCTGTGGCGATATCTTCAGCGACCTGACGCAGTTCGCGCAGGCCGGCCGCGGTATCGCCGTCGTTCTTGACGAGAGTCTGGACGAGAGCGGAGCCGACGATGACGCCGTCTGCGTATCGGCCCACTTCCTGTGCCTGTTCGCGGTTGGACACGCCGATGCCCACGCACACGTTGGGTGCGCCGGCCTCGCGCGTGCGGCGCACGAGGTCTTCGGCCGAGGACTCGACCGAGGTCTGCAGGCCCGTCACGCCCATGCGCGACGCGGCATAGACAAATCCGCGGGTCGCATCCACGGTCTTCTTAATGCGTTCGTCCGTGGACGTGGGCGCCACGAGGAAGATGCGATCGAGGTCGTAGGCCGTGGAGGCGTCGATCCACTCGCCGGCTTCCTCGGGAATGAGATCGGGAGTGATGAGGCCCGCTCCCCCGGCGTTCGCAAGATCGCGGGCGAAGTTCTCCACGCCGTAAACGAAGATCGGGTTGTAGTAGGTCATGATGACCACCGCCGCGCCGGTCTTGGCGACCTCCTCGACGATGCGGAACATGTCGCCGCGCTTGAGGCCGCGCTCGAGTGCCTTTTGGCCAGATTCTTGAATGATGACGCCGTCCATCGTCGGATCCGAGTACGGGAATCCGATTTCGACGATGTCAGCGCCGGCGTCGACCACGGTCTTCGCGGCATCAATCGAGCCCTGCACGTCGGGGAACCCGCCGGACAGGTACGCAACGAAGGCGGCGTGGTTGTGTGCGCGCGCCTTATCGATCTGATCAGAAACGTGTACGGTCACAGATTGTCCTCCTGCGTGCCTTGGCCCAGGTCGAAGTACTCCATGGCCGTTTCCATGTCCTTGTCACCGCGGCCAGACAGCGAGACGGCAATCGTGATCGTCTCGCCCTTCTTCGCGGCCTCTTCGCCAAGCTTGATGGCGACGGCGAGCGCGTGCGCCGACTCGATGGCGGGAATAATGCCTTCGGATCGCGAGAGCTTCGCGAAAGCGTCCATCGCCTCGGCGTCGGTGATGGGCCAGTACTCGGCACGGCCGGACTTGGCCAGCGCCGCGTGCTGGGGGCCAACGCCCGGGTAGTCGAGACCGGCGGAAATCGAGACGGACTCGACCGTCTGGCCGTCGTCGTCCTGAAGAACGTACGTCTTCGCGCCGTGCAGCACGCCGACGTCACCCTGCGTGATCGATGCGGCGTGGCGGCCGGTTTCAAAACCGTCGCCCGCCGCTTCGGCGCCCACAATGCGCACGGTCGGATCGTCGAGGAACGCGGAGAACATTCCGATTGCGTTGGATCCGCCGCCCACGCATGCCGTGACGACGTCGGGCAGCTCCCCGGTCAGATCGAGAATCTGGGCACGTGCCTCATCGCCAATGATGCGCTGCAGGTCGCGGACGAGGCTCGGGAAGGGATGCGGGCCAGCAGCGGTTCCGAAGATGTAGTTCGTGGTCTCGACGTTCGTCACCCAGTCGCGGAACGCCTCGTTAATCGCGTCCTTGAGCGTCTTCGAGCCGGTCTTCACCGAGATCACCTTGGCGCCCAGGAGTTCCATGCGGGCGACGTTCAGCGCCTGCCTCTTGACGTCCTTGGCGCCCATGTAGACCACGCATTCGAGGCCCAGGAGTGCGGCCGCCGTCGCTGTTGCCACGCCGTGCTGGCCGGCGCCGGTCTCGGCGATCACGCGGTGCTTGCCAATCGAGCGGGTCAGCAGCGCCTGCCCGAGCACGTTGTTGATCTTGTGCGAGCCCGTGTGGTTGAGGTCCTCGCGCTTTAAGATGATGCGCGATCCCCCGCAGTAACGCTCGCCGAAGCGCGGTGCTTCGGTGATGATCGAGGGCCGGCCGGAATAGGTGCGGTTCAAGTGATCGAGCTCGGCGATGAACTCCGGATCGTCCTTGAGTTTGAGCCAGCCCTGCTCGAGATCGCCAAGTGCACGCATGAGGGCTTCGGGGATGAATCGCCCGCCGAAGTCGTCAAAGTATGGGCCGGTTGCTTGCGAAAGTCGCATGGTTCCTTCTTTAATTTGAGGTGAGTGAGGGGTGCTGTCCTGCCGCAACCATGTCGCGTACGGCCTGAAGCGGATTGCCGTCCGTCACGAGCACTTCGCCCATGAGCACCGCGTCGGCACCCGAGCGGGCGTAGTTGAGCATGTCGTTCGTTGAGGCGACGCCGGATTCAGCCACGCGCACCACGGAATCTGGCACGACATCGACCACCTGATCGAAGGTCGCCATATCCACCTCGAGCGTCTTGAGGTTGCGGGCGTTGATGCCGAGGACCTGTGCTCCCGCGTCGAGTCCGCGTAGCGCTTCTTCTCGGTTGTGCGCCTCAACGAGGGCCGTCATGCCCAGCGAGTGAACACGCTCAATGAGCGAGGTCAACACCGTCTGTTCGAGGGCCGCCACGATGATGAGCACGATGTCCGCACCGTGTGCCCGGGCTTCCCAGATCTGGTAGGGCGTGACCACGAAATCCTTGCGCAGCACGGGAATGTCCACGCGCGCACGGACGGCGTCGAGATCGGCGAGTGTGCCGCCAAAGCGCCGCTCTTCCGTCAGCACGGAGATCGCAGCCGCGCCGCCCTCCTCGTAGATGCCAGCGAGGTCGGCTGGGTCTGGGATGTCGGCAAGCGCGCCCTTGGAGGGACTCTTGCGCTTGACCTCGGCAATCACCTGAACGGATCGATGGGCATCTGCAGGTTTGAGCCTCTCGATCGCGTTGAGTGGGCCGCGGACCTTCGATGCTCGCTCCTTGAGCTCATCAAGGCTCACCTCAGCTTCGCGCCGCGCAAGATCCTCTCGGACGCCGGCAATGATGTCGTCTAGAACAGTCATAAAATTCCTTCCCTCACGCCACCTTACCCACGGTCACGGCGTGGGCGAAAAACCACGTTCCGCTAGCTGGGACGCAATCTGGATTGCCTTGAGCACGGCGCCCGCCTTGTTCTGGGTTTCCTCGTATTCGTAGGCGGGGTCGGATTCGGCGACGACGCCGGCGCCAGCTTGCACCGATGCCTTCCCGTCCTTGATGACGGCGGTTCGGATGGTGATCGCTAGGTCCGCATTCCCGGAGAAGTCGAAGTAGCCCGTGACTCCCCCGAAGATCCCGCGGCGAGCCGGCTCGAGCTCGCTAATAATCTCGACCGCTCGCTCGCGCGGGTCGCCCGCGAGGGTGCCTGCAGGGAACGTCGCTGCCAGGCAATCGGCGCTCGTGACGTCCTCGCGCAGTTGCCCGATCACGGTCGAAGTGATGTGGATGACGTGCGAGAACGTCTTGATTGCCATGAGGTCGACGACGTCGACGGACCCGGGCTCGCACACCTTCTCCAGATCCTTCGTGGACAGGCCAACGAGCATCATATGCTCGTCAACCTCCTTCGGGTCGGCCTTGAGCTCTTCGATGACGCGCGCGTCTTCGAGAGGGTCAGCCGGCCGCGGGCGCGTGCCACCAATCGGGAAGGTCATGACCTGCCCGTCGCTCACGCGCATGAGCGTTTCCGGAGATGAGCCGACGATAGTGAAGCCAGACTCCGTGCCATCGGGCAGGCGCAGATACAGCATGTAGGGGCTCGGGTTGATCGAGCGCAGGACGCGGTAGACGTCCAGCGGATCGGCCGGAGAATCGATATCGGCGCGTTGCGACACGACCACCTGGCCAGCCTCGCCGGCGATAATGTGATCGATCGTTGTCTGAATCGCCGCCTCGAACTCGTCTTTGGTCACCCGCCACTGGGGCTGGGGAACCTCGGCGTCCCCGATCGCCGACGCACGCGCCGAGATCGGCCGGTTCAGGCGCTCGCGGATGGAACCGACGCGCTCCACCGCGTCCTGCCACGCGCGCTCGATGCCATCGGGCGTGTTGTTGCGGTTGATCGCGTTGGCGATGATCCAGACGCAGTTCTCGCGATGATCAACCGCCACGAGGTCGTCGGCCAAGCACAGCGAGGCATCCGGCGTCGGAACTTCTGCGGGGGCGTCGGTGCGAAGATGTGGCCACCAGTCGTAGAGAGTGTCCCAGCCAAGGGTTCCAACGAGCCCGCCGGTCAGCGGCGGAAGTCCGTCAATTGGCTCGCTTGTCAGCTCGGCCAGAGCCGAGTTCAGCACGTCCATCGTGCTTCCCTCGCGCTGCAGACCCTCGGGAACGTCGCCGTGCCAGGTCGCCGTGCCGTCGACGCTCGTCATCCACGCCCGCGAGGACACTCCGATGAACGACCAGCGCGACCACGTGCCGTCCGCTTCGGCGCTTTCCAGCAAGAACGTGCCCACGTTCGAATCGGCTAGCGCGCGGTACAGGGACACGGGCGCCGCGTCGTCCACGAGGATCTTGGTCACCACGGGAACCACCCGGCGGTTGCGACCCAGGTCCGCAAACTCGTCAAGCTCGGGCCATACCTGACCCCATTCGAAATTCTTCATGACTTAACCCTCGTCGGTTGTGTTCTTCTCGAATTCGTCAGCGACGACGGGCAGCGCACCGCCCTCGTCGAAGCAGCGCCACTTACCCGTGTGGCACGCGGCGATCTTCTGGGTGACGCTCACGAGGATCGCATCCCCATCGCAGTCCACCTCCACCCCGTGCACGAGCTGGATCGCACCGGAGGTATCGCCCTTTCGCCAATACTCTTGACGTGAGCGCGACCAAAACCAGACGCGCCCGCTCGTAAGAGTGCGGTGCAATGCCACATCGTTCATGTAGCCGAGCATGAGCACGTCTCGCGTGTCGCGGTCCTGGATGATTGCCGGCACGAGGCCGTTGGCGTCGAACGTGACGCGATCGCGGATCTCGGGAGGAAGGTCGCTCACAGACGGACCTCGAAGCCCGCATTCGCCAGAGCTTGCTTGACCTCGGCCACCGTCAGCGTGCCGAAGTGGAATACGGAGGCCGCGAGGACGGCGTCGGCGCCCGCCTTGGCCGCCTCCACAAAATGCTGCGCCGTGCCAGCGCCGCCCGACGCGATGATCGGCACGCTGACCGCGCTGCGCGCCTTCTCGATCAACTCGATGTCGAAGCCATCCGTGGTGCCATCGGCGTCCATCGAGTTCAGCAGGATCTCGCCCGCACCAAGCTCCGCCGCGCGCACGGCCCATTCGATTGCATCTACACCGGCGGACTTCGTCCCGCCGTGGGTCGTCACACCGAATCCGGAGGGCATGCCCTCTTCTCGGCGCGCATCCACCGAAAGCGTGATGACCTGATTACCGAACTGGCCCGCGACCTCCTCGAGGAGTTCCGGCCGGGCAAGTGCCGCGGTGTTGATTCCGACCTTGTCGGCGCCCGCCTCCAAGAGCGTGCGGACGTCGTCGACGCTGCGCACACCGCCTCCCACCGTGAGTGGCACGAAGACTTCCTCGGCGGTATTGCGAACGACGTCCAGGAGCGTGCCGCGATCTTCCACGGAGGCGGACACGTCGAGGAGCGTGATCTCGTCGCCGCCCATCTCGCCGTACTTGGCGGCGAGTTCGACCGGGTCGCCGGCGTCCCTCAAATTCTCGAAGTTCACGCCCTTGACCACACGGCCGTGCGAGACGTCCAGACACGGGATTACTCGGATTGCAACGCCCATCATGCTCCTTCACTCAGTACCGCAATATCGTACAACCAATTAGGGTATTGCCCATGACGAGCGCCCACGAAGTGAACAGCGAAACCTACCGCGCACGTCTCTCGAGCATCGCTGCGTTGATCCATGACGCCGATCGTCCGGTGCTCGTCGGGATCGACGGCCGGTCCGGTTCGGGCAAGACGACGTTCGCGGCGTGGCTAGCGCGCGAGCTTCACCCGCTCACGGTGACGAGTTTTGAGGTCGAGGATTTCATCGGCGGATGGCATGCGCTCACGAGGGACATCGCCAAGGTCGGCGCCATCGCCGAGGGCATTCAGCGAGACGGTCACGCCACGGCCACGCCGTGGGATTGGGTGAACGGTAAGTGGGCCGTGCCCATTGACGTGTCTGGCCGCGCCGACGTCGTGCTCGTCGTGGGATGTGGATCCACATCGCGCAGTGTGCGCCCGCATCTGGACGTCACGGTGTGGATCGAGGTCGAGGATGAGGTGCGCAGGCAACGAGTGGAGGCGCGCGATCCCTATGACTGGAGCGAGTTCTGGGACGTATGGGCGGCGCAGGAAGACGCGCTGCTCGCGGAGTGTCCCTCAAACGAGCTGGCGGACGTCATTATTCGGCCGGATACCGCCCCAGCACGTCAATAACCAGCGCCACGTCAGAGTCCCCTTGGGCTTGACTTGCCGGCACGGCGAGCACGAGGCGCGATCCGATGCGCGAATCGATCAACCCGGTGTTTAGGCCGGGGAACACGTCGTCGACGGCGAGCACGGTGGGCTCTGCGTTAGTCCACGTGCTTTCGAGAACCTCGCCGTCTGGCGAGATAAGCATGTAGTTGATGACTGCGGTATCGCCAACACCGATTTGCTCTCCGCTGCCCGCAATGATCTCCGACTGCACGAGAGTCTCGACGGGCCCGCCCCCGTCCACGACGGTCGGCACGCCGTCGTCGCCGATCGCGATCGACGGTAGCCCGTTCGCCCCCTCGGTGGTGCCGTGCTCGCCGGGCAGAACTGTCGGCAGGATGTCGATGACGCGAATCATTGCCGCGCGCGCCGATTCTGGTTCGAGCACGACGATCCGGCTGCCCTCCGTCTCGCCGACGACGTATGGCGTGTTGGCGCCGAGCACGTCATCTGTAGCGGACCCGACGATGTAGGACTCCCCCGTCGAGGTGGCGCGGCCCGTGGCGTCAAGATGGAATGTGGTGACCTGCGCGATCACCTGACCGCCCTGCTCGACCGTCCGTCCGCTTCCCGTCTGATCACAGCTCACGCTTGGCTCAACCAGGCCGTCACCGCTGCGAAAATCGACGCGTCCGGAGGCGGTGGCGACGACGGTCGAGCCGAAGGTGCCCTCGACCTCCAGGGTTATTGGTACGTCCATCGCGTTGATGCGATATTGCACGGAGGATATGGCGAAGCCCATCACCAGCCCGATGATCAGGGCGGCGACGGAGAGGAGGCTAACCTTCGCCTTACTCACTGTCCATGTGCTCCATCAGCGCATCGACGTGCTCGTCAACGGCTGAGAACGGATCCTTGAGGAGGATCTGGCGCGCGCCGTCGTCTTCGAGCAGGCGAATGTTCATCCAATCGACCATGTAATCGCGGCGATTCTCCATCGCTAGCGCGACGAAATCGCCGCGCAGCTTGGCGCGCGTGGTCTGGGGTGGAATAGCCTTCGCGACGTCGATGCGCTCCGGTGTCACGAGGGTCCTGAGACCGCCGCTATTTTCGAGAGAGGTGCGCAGGCCGGCGCCGGTGATGTCGTGCCACGCGAGGTCCAGCCGCTGGATGCGCGGATCCGCAAGCCCGACGCCGAGGCGATCAGCGTAACGCTGCAGCAGGTGGTGCTTGGCGATCCAGTCGATCTCCGTAGTCAGCTTCTCGTGCTCGTCGTGTTCGAGCGCGTCGAGTGTTCGTCCCCACAGGTCAAAGACGTAGGCGCGGATAGGATCGAGCTGATCGAGCCAGCCGTTGGCCACGAAGTGATTGTGCACGTGGTCGTGGATCTCGCGTTGGAGCTCGAGAGCGGTGATTGTCGAGCCGTCCTTGAGCGTCACAAGGGCGCGGCCGGTGGTATCCGCAGACACGTCGCGAATGGCCTTGACCGGATCCTCAAGCTCGCGCTGAGGCAGCCGCTTGCCGTCCTCAATGACGTGGAGCAGTGCTTCCGTCACACCAATCTTGAGCGCCGTGGTTGATTCCGACATCGTCGAATCGCCCACGATCACGTGGAGCCGGCGGTAGAGCTCGGCATCGCCGTGCGGTTCGTCGCGCGTGTTAATCATCGGCCGCGATCGGGTGGTTGCCGCCGAGACGGCGTCGTTCATGATGTCGGCGCGCTGGGAAATCTTGTAGCGTGCCCCCTGCTCGGTGACCTGCAGGTAGCCGGCGCCCACCATGATCTGGCGCGTTACGAAGAATGGGATGAGCGAGTCTATGCGCGCACGGAAGTCGCGACGACGCCGAACGAGGTAGTTTTCGTGGCAGCCGTAGGAATTGCCGTAGCTGTCAAGGTTGTTCTTGAACAGGTGCAACCGAGCGTCGAGCCCGGCCAGCTCCTCGTTCGTCTGGCTAGCCATGTCGACGTAGATAGCGTCGCCCGCGCGATCGTTCGCGATGAGATCTCCGAGGTCATCGCACTCGGCGGTGGCGTATTCGGGGTGTGCGCCGACGTCGAGGTAGAGCCGCCCGCCGTTTGGCAGGAACGCGTTGGTCGACCGCGTCTTCTTCAAGAGCGGGTCGAACAGTTTGTGTGCTGCCTCTTCGGCGTCGATTGGCGGATTCCCGCCTTTCGTGGACGCACACAAGAGACCGTATTCGGTCTCCACGCCCATGATGCGCCGTGGAATCACTGGCCACCCTTTTGCACGAAGCCCTGCACGAAGGAGGTTGCGTTTTCCTCGAGGATCGAGTCGATATCGTCAAGCAGATCATCGACGTTGAAATCCTGGTTGCTCGCGGCGGCTTGCGGGAGCTCCTGACTCTGCTCTTCGGTACGCCGGCGAGGCTGGAGAAATTCCTGTTCAGACATGGCTTCCTTTCGTCTGTGGTCATGGTAGTCGCGCGGTCCTGCCCGCGATATTAGCCACGGCACGTTCGGCCGTGAGTTACGTCGCCTAGGCGCTGGTGAGGCGAACGAGGAAGTCCTCCACCGATTCGGCCTGCTCAAGCATCTGGCCCACCAAATCGCGGGTTGCGCGCTCGGGGTGCATAAGCGGGATACGCACGAGGCTGTCATAGCCCGGCACGTCGAGCGTGATGCCATCCCAGCCGGCCGCCATGACGTTCTTTGCGAAGCGTCGGATGAGGCCGCCACGCAGATAGGCGCGGGTGGATTCTGGCGCGTGGCGCGTCGCCCACACGACCTGCTCGGGGTGGAACAGCCGCTCCACCCGGCCAGCCTGATCGAGGCGATTGACGATCGAGCGCTCCGGACGCAGATCGTGCCACTGGAGATCGAAGGCGCGGAGCCGATCGTTATCCCATGAACCTCCCGTGCGCTGGCGCAGCGAGTCGAGCATCTGGTACTTGGCCACCCACTCCACCTTGCCCGCAGCCGCAAACAGATCGGTGCGGAGCAGATCGAGCGTTTCCTGCCACGTGTCGAGGATTTCGCGGGTATCGAAGTCCACCTCGTCGTCGCCGAGTGCTTCAAGGACGGAATCGAGGTACATCTGTTGGATGTCGATGGCCGTGCGCTGCGAGCCGTCCTGCATGTCGATCGTGCGTGTCAGGGTCGGATCGTGGGAGACCTCCCACGTGGCGCGAACGGGCTCGAAGAGCATGACCGAATCCATGCTGAGCGGGAGCCGGCCGGACTCAAGTAGCCACAGCACGAGCGAGGTGGTGCCCACCTTAAGCAGATTTGACACGTCGAACTGGTTCGCATCCCCGCCGATGACGTGCAGGCGCCGATAGAGATCGGCCTCCGAGTGCGGCTCGTCGCGCGTGTTGATGATTGGACGATTGAACGTTGTTTCGAGGCCGACGTCGTTTTCCACGTAATCGGCGCGCTGAGAGATCTGGAAGCCCGGTTGTTGCGACTGCTGCCCCAAGCCGAGCCGGCCCGTTCCGCACAGGATCGGGCGCGTTACGAAGAACGGCGTGAGGTAGCGGATGACGTCGGAAAAATCGACGTTGCGGTCCATGAGGTAGTTCTCGTGCGAGCCGTAGGCCGCGCCCTTGCCATCCACGTTGTTCTTGTAGATGACGAGATTTCGCCCCGTCTCGTTGACGAGGTCCATCGCCTCTGCCGCGATCATGTCTCCAGCGCGATCCCACAGGATCGCCTCGCGCGGGTTCGAGACCTCCGGCGAGGAGTATTCCGGGTGGGCGTGATCGACGTAGAGCCGGGCGCCGTTGGTCAACACAGCATTCGAGGCTCGCGGCAGTGCCAGTTCCTCATTCGATGGCCGGCGAACGGATTGGAGCTGCGTGCCATCCGCTGGCGGAGCCGGGTTATCAGGATCGTCGGTCAGCTGAGACGGGTGTGCTGACGCGCGATCAAGGCGGTATCCCCTGGCGTCGTTGAGCGGATCTTCACCGTGGTAATCCCAGCGAATGGCACCCGCTCCCCCGGCTGCGCTTCCGCGCCCGCCATAGGCATCGACCACCTCCGTCGAGAGCACGATTGGATTCGCCTGCGGATCGTCGGCGTCAATGATGCCGAATTCCGTTTCCAGCCCAATTCCTCGGCGCGCGCTCATCTAGATCAGTCCCTTTCGCACAACGTTGTCCCATTCGTTGACTGGTCGCTTCTCCCGCTCCGCGGACTCGTCGGTGGCCGCCGGATCCACTTCGCTCGTGGCAGGCTCGGCGCCAACTGATGACGTGTGCTGTGCCGATGCGGTGCCAGACTGCGCCGTCGCGGTGCCTGCCGCCGACCCGGTGCCTGCCGCCTGAACGCCGTCGTCGAACACCTTCTGCTTCACGAGTGGCTTGACGTAGGTGACCCGCTTGCCCGAACCGCGGCCGTGGACGCGCGCCCACTCGTCGGGGTTCGTCATCTGCGTTAGATCCTCGTTCTCGCGCGCCTCTTCCGACAGGGCGTCGAGCAGGTGGCGCTCGCGGATACCGCGCTCGCCGGTCGCGAGCAGATCCTTGATGGCCCGCTTCTTCGCACGGTCAACGATCGCCGCAAGCATGGCACCGGAGACGAAGTCCGAAATGTAGAGCACTTCCTTCGAACCGTCGGCGTACGTGACCTCGATGAACTCGTTGTCCTCGGTGTGGGTGAACAGCTCGTCGACAGTCGCCTTCGCCATCGCCACAACGGCCGCGTCGGCGCTGCCGTGGGCGGTGAGCTCGTCGTCGTGAATCGGCAGATCCGGGGTGAGGTACTTCAGGAGGATGTCGACGGAACCGGCGCGCGTTGGCCGCTCGATTCGGATCTTCACGTCGAGGCGACCAGGCCGTAAAATCGCCGGGTCGATCATGTCTTCTCGGTTCGATGCGCCGATGACGATGACGTTATCCAGCTGTTCCACACCGTCGATTTCCGCCAGGAGCTGCGGCACAACCGTCGTCTCGACGTCGGAGGAAATGCCTGAGCCGCGGGTGCGGAACAGGGCTTCCATCTCGTCAAAGAAGATGACGACGGGGATGCCGGACGCCGCGCGATCTCGTGCGCGGGAGAAGATCTCACGAATCTGACGCTCGGTCTCGCCCACGTACTTGTCGAGCAGCTGCGGGCCTTTGATATTGAGGAAGTAGGAGCGCGACTTCTCGTGCCCATCGCGCAAGGAAATCTTTTCAGCAAGCGAGGTGGCAACGGCGCGCGCGATGAGCGTCTTTCCGGTGCCCGGAGGGCCGTAGAGCAGCACACCCTTGGGTGGCTTCAGCCCGTGCTCGCGGTAGAGATCGGGCTGCTCGAACGGAAGCTCCACGGTGTCCTTGATCTGCTCAATCTGAGCGTCGAGGCCGCCGATGTCCTCGTATGACACGTCCGGGATCTCTTCCAGCAGGAGGTGCTCGACGTCGGGGCGCTCCACGTGCTCGAGGATGAAGCCCGCCTTCGTGTCGGCAAGCACCGTGTCTCCCACGCGAACCTGCTGTTCTTGCAGGCGCCCGGAGATTCGCATGATGCGTTCATCGTCCGCGTGAACCTGAACCAGCGCGCGCTCCGAATCGATGACGAGCTTGACGGTGACGATTTCTCCCGTGCGCTCGTAGGATTCCACACCGACGACGACGAGCGCCTCGTTAAGCAGGAGTTCCTGACCGGGGCGAATGTTGCCGAGTTCAATGAGGGTAGACGCCGAAAGAATCATCTTGCGGCCGTTCACCAGTGCCGTCACCTCGTGGCGGTTGTGATTGGCCGAAATGAAGGTCGCCGTGGAGCCCGGGGGCTCGGAGAGCTTCTCGACCTGCTGTGACAGGTCCTGGATGCGCCGGCGAGACTTTTGCAGCGCCTCCGCTAGCCTGTCGTTCTTCTCTTCGAGTGAGGCGAGCGCCTCTTGGAGCCCGAAGATTTCACCTTGCTCGTTCACAGTTCTCCCTCGTGGCGCTCTGCCATCTCGCGATCGCTGCCGGGGTCAGCGTTCTCGCGCTCCTCGCGCCGTTGTCCATAGCGGCGCTCATTACGCCGGCGAGTCTCCTCGTCCAGTGTGCGCCTGATCCGATCACTATTGTCTCCCAGCGCGGACGTTCCCGAAAGCTCCACGTCGGCGCGATGTGCCACATCGCGGCGGACCTTGCGCAGCTTCTTCTCTGAAATCTCACGTTCGGGTAAATCCTGCGCGCTCCACGTTTCCCATTCGGGTGGTTCCGAGTGCGCGGCCGGCGCCGGGCGACGCTTCGGGATGAGCGGCATCGAATTGCGCGCGATTCTGCGTGCGATGACGAGGAAGCCGGTGTGCCCCACCATCGAATGGTTCGGGCGCACGGCAAGCCCATCAAGATGCCAGGATCTCATCACCGTCTCAAACGCATCGGGCTCGGTGAAAAATTCCGAGTCCCGCAGTTTCTCTACGAAACGCGAAAGCTGGGTCGTCGTCGTCACATACCCAACGATGACGCCACCGGAGCGAAGGGCGCGTGCAGCGTGCACGATCGATTCCCACGGCGCGAGCATGTCGAGAATGACGTGGTCGAGACTTTCCTCCGCCATCTCATCGAGCGCGTCGTTTGCGTCACCGACGAAAAGATCCCACGGCGGGACGGCCGGTCCGTACCACGATTCAACATTCGCCTGCGCAATCTCCGCGAACTCGCCGCGGCGTTCAACCGACGTCAGGTGCCCCTCGGGGCCGATGGCCGCAAGCAGCGACAGCGTCAAGCCACCGGAGCCCACGCCCGCCTCGAAGACCCTCGCGCCGGGAAACACGTCACCGTGCTGGACGATTTGAGCGGAGTCCTTCGGATAGATCGGGGTAGCGCCGCGGGGCATCGAGAGCAGATAGTCGGCGATGAGCGGACGAAGCGCCTGAAGCATGTGCCCGGTTTCCGTTTCGAACACGGTGCCCTCGGGCGCGCCGATAAGGACCTTATGGCGGAAGTTGCCGCGCGTCGACTGGAAGTAGCCGTCGTCGGTGAGCATCGTCGTGTACTTGCGCCCCTTGGAATCGGTGAGCTGAACGCGTTCGCCGGCACGGAACGGGCCGCGGCGCCGATCGGAGCCGATGGGGTGTGGATAATTAGTCATCCGTGCCATCTTACGGAAAAATGTCGGAGCAAGTCGCTACGGTGGATTGCATGAAACGTCACGCTGCTCTGTCGCCCTCGCGAACTAACGACTTCAAGAATTGCCCGCTCAAGTTCCGGTTCAGGGTGATCGATCGCCTTCCCGAGCCGCCCTCGGTTGAGGCACTCCGCGGAACGATCGTTCACTCGGTGCTGGAGAACCTCTTTGACGATCCCGCCATGGATCGCACTCCCGATCGCGCACAGGCATTGCTTGAACCCGCGTGGCAGGCACATCTGGCGAAGGCTCCCGAGTCGCAGGAGCTATTTGAATCAGCGCGCGCCATGGACGAGTGGCTGGCCTCTGCGCGGCCGTTGATCGCCAACTACTTCAAGTTGGAGAACCCGTCGTTTCTTGAGCCCGATGCGCGCGAGAGCTTCGTCAACGCCGTTCTTCCCTCCGGGCTCGCCATTCGAGGCATCATCGATCGGATTGACCGCGCGCCAAACGGCCAGGTCCGCGTCGTCGACTATAAGACGGGCAAGTCACCCTCGCCGCGCTTCCAAGACGAGGCCATTTTCCAAATGCGCTTTTACGCCACCGCGCTCTACTACGCAGAAGGCGCACTCCCCGCGCGCACGCAGCTCATCTATCTCAAGGATGGCCGGGTCCTCACCTACGATCCCCACCCTCAGGACATCGACTCGCTGAGCATGGAGGTCGATGCGGTGTGGTCGGGCATTCGTGGGCGAATTGACTCGAGGGATTTCGAGCCGAAGAAGGGCCCGCTGTGTAACTGGTGCCATTTCCAAGACATTTGCCCGGCATTTGGCGGCGTGCCACCTCAGATGAACGACGACGGGGCGAAGCAGCTCCTTACAGCGGACGTTGGTAACGCGAGCTAATCGCGGAGCGCAAGAACTCTTCGTCCACCTGCTCGAGTGAGTCGATGAGCTGTGCTCCGTGCACACCGCTGAGGTCCACTTTGAGCGGCACCCCATACGTGATGGCACCCGCGCCGAGCGCCGAGTGTAGTCCGGGAACGGAATCCTCGAATGCCACGCACAGTTCGGGCGCGGCGCCAACGCCTTCGGCCGCGTGCACGTACGCTTCAGGATCCGGCTTGCCGCGCGTCACGTCCTCCCCCGTCACGGAGAACTCGAGCGTGCCCTCCGGGGCTTGGTCCAACGTCAATTGCGCGAATCGGCGCATCGACGCCGTCACCAGAACGGATGGGATCTCGAGGTCGCGCAACCGATACAGCAGTTCGAGTGCGCCGGGGCGCCACGGCATCCCGTGGCGGCGGCCCAGTTCTGCCACCCGATCGGTGAGTACGCGGCCCAGATCGTCCGGGGAAATGTCGAGCTCGAGCGTGTCCACAAGAAGCCTGGAGGAATCGTGGAGGTTTAACCCGATGAGGTTGAGCTCGTCGCCGGCTTTCCAGTCACCGCCAAGCTCACCGATCACCTCAATCTCAGCCTGAAACCAGAGCTTTTCGGTGTCGGTCAGCGTACCGTCCATGTCCAACAGGACCGCCTGCGGCAACACATGGCCTCCTCACAGATCGATGCCAAGGAGCGCGTCGATAGCGTTCCTCGCGATGGCCTTGTCATCGTCGGTCGGCCACGCAACCCGACCAACCAGATAGTCATCCACGATATCGCGGGCAGCGGGCGTATTCAGATCGTCGGCTAGCACGGCTCGTAACCGCGCAAGGAACTCGTGGCTGTCTGCGTTCTGACCTGCGCCGACGGGAGCGTCCATGCCGTCCTTCCAGCGTGCGAGCCGCTCGGCCTCCGCGACCAGTGCATCGTCGTCGTACTCCCAGTCCACGCGGTAGTGGTGGCCGAGAATGGCCAGACGAATGACGCGCGGATCTATGCCGTCCTTGCGCAGGGCCGAGACGAAGACGAGGTTGCCAAGCGACTTGCTCATCTTTTCGCCCTCGTAGGAGACCATCGCGGCGTGGGCGTGGATGTCCACGTCCGCATCGCCATTCGTCATCTCGCGCATGTGGTGCTCGGACATCTCGTGGTGCGGGAAGATGAGATCCTTGCCGCCGGCGTGTACGTCTACCACCCCAAGGTTCTGCAGCGCCATCAGCGCGCACTGGATGTGCCACCCGGGGCGCCACGTGCCAGGCTCGCCGCCCCCGGGGCGGTAGTTATTGCCCTTGACGCCCTTCCACAACTGAGGATCAAGCTTGTTGCGCTTGCCCTCGCGGGTGGAATCGCCACCGCGCTCATCAAACGTCGCCACGAGGTCCATGTCATCGAAGATCGGGGCGGCGGCAAACTTCGGATCCGTCGAGACGTCGGCATAGATGAACTCGGTGCCTTCAGGCCCGGGCACACGATAGGCCGTCCCGTCCTTTTCCATCTTCCGAATGAGCTCTTCGAGCGGATCGAGGATCTCGGTGATCGAGGTGAGGGTGTCGGGCGGGAGCACCCGCAGCGCCTCCATATCCTCACGAAACAGCTGGGTCTGCGTTTGCGCGAGCTCGTACCAGTTCTGCCCGGTCTGCTCGGCGCGCTCAAAGAGCGGATCATCGATATCCGTCACGTTCGAGGCGGTTGCCAGCGGGCGCCCGCCGTCGCGCCATACGCGGGCCAACGTATCGAAGGCCACGTAGGTGTTGGCATGGCCGAAGTGGGTGGAGTCGTACGGGGTGATCCCGCAGATCCACACTCGCAGGTCGTCACGATCGTGCTCGAGAGTTGCTCCCGTTGACGAGTCGTAAAGGCGAAGCGGAGGCGGAGTACCGGGTAGCTGTGGAACGTTCGGTGCTGTCCAGGTCCTCATACAAGTCCTCCCATTAGTACGGGCTCAAAATGCCCTGGCCGAGCATGAATACCACGGCCGCTGCAAGGATGAGCCGGTAGATGACGAACGGAATGTATGACCGCGTCTCGACCAGCTTCAAGAAGCCCACGATAACAACGAAGCCCACAATAAACGCAGCGATTGTGGCTACGAGCGTAGGCATCGCCCCTGCTTGAGGCCCTGTGCCGTCGTCGCTGAAGAGACGATACAAGCCCGATCCCATGACGGCGGGGATAGCGAGCAGGAACGAAATGCGCGCGGCTGCCGAACGGGTATAGCCGAGCGCGAGCCCCACCGTGATCGTTCCGCCCGAGCGCGAGACGCCAGGAATGAGCGCCATGGATTGAGCGAAACCGAGCGTGACGCCGTCGCGAATCGTCATGTCCCCAAGGTTCTTGTTGCGCTTGCCGAGCCGGTCGGCCAAGCCCAGGAGCACGGCGAAGACAGCGAGCATGAGGGCCGTCAGGTACAGGTTGCGAAACACCGAATCGATCCAGCCCTCGAGCAGAAGGCCGAGGATGACGATGGGGAACGTGCCGAAGATGACGATCCACCCCATCCGCGCGTCCGGGTCGTTGCGCGGCACCTGGTTTTTCCACGGGCCGACGGGTAGCGACTTGAACCAGTGAGAGATGATCCGCACGATGTCGCGCCAAAAGTAGATAATGACGGCTGTCTCAGTGCCGATTTGCGTCACCGCCGTGAAGGTGACGCCGGGGTCGCCAAGGGACGGGAAGAGCTCGCCCACGATTCGCAGGTGCGCCGACGAGGAAATCGGCAAGAACTCCGTTAGACCTTGAACGATCCCCAACACGATCGCTTCTAAAATACGCACGCGCCCAGCCTATCCCTCATTCCTTGCCGAACGTGCACTAGGCTCTGGGATATGAAGCACACGTTTCTTGGCGCAACGGGCCTGCGTATGGGCAACCTCGGGCTCGGCACGTTGACATGGGGCCGCGACACCGAAGCAAGCGACGCCGCCCACATGGTCGCAACACTCCTCGATCACGGCGGCACGACCATCGACATCTCCCCCGTCTACGGCGAGGGACTCGCGATCGAGGTGCTTGGCAGCGTGTTCGATGGCGGCGTGGATCGCTCCGAGGTGATCATCGTTGCGCATGCTGGCGAGTTCTATCACGACGACGACGGCTCGGTTCGCTTCAACGGCGGCCGCAGCGCACTGCTCGATTCCCTGTATCGCACTCTCGAAAAGCTCGGGACGACCTACGTCGACGTCCTTCAGGTGGCCGCGCCTGACCCGCGGGTTGCTCTTGAGGAACAGATGAGTACGCTCGCCGAAATCGTGCGCTCTGGGGCCACGCGCTACATTGGCCTCGCCAATCACGCCGCGTGGAAGGTGGCGCGGACCGCGCAGTATCTGACCGACTCGGGCCTACCCGCGCTCGGCGCCGTGGGAGCCGAGTATTCCGTGCTTCAGCGCCGGCCCGCCGGGGAGCTGACGGCCGTCGCGAAGGAATTTGGTCTTGGGATCATTGCTCAGGCTCCCCTGGCCGGCGGCGTTCTCACCGGTAAGTATCGGCACACCATTCCGGCGACCTCACGGGCGGCAACAGAGCACTTGAGCGCGACAGTCGACCCGTACCTCACAGACAAGCCCCGCCGCACCGTTGAGGCAATCGTCAAGGCAGCCGATGGGCTCGCGCGCGCACCTGCCGACGTGTCACTAGCGTGGTTGCTCTCCCAGCCGCAGGTGTCGTGTGCACTCATCGGGGCGCGCACTCACGCCCAGTTCGAACAGGTGCTCTCCCTCGACCTCGTGGATCTGCCCGATCCGGTAAATCGGGTCATCACAGAGATCGCATAAAACCGGCGCTGCTGGTTAGTCGTCGTCCTCGTCGAACTCATCGTCGAGGTCGTCGTAGTCATCGAGATCATCGTCGTCGAGATCGTCCTCGTAGAGGTCATCATCGTCGTCAAGGTCGTCGTCGAAATCATCGTCGAAGTCCTCGTCGAGGTCGTCCTCATCGTCGTCGTCGAAATCCTCGTCGTACGTGTCGAGCGGTGTTTCAACCCCGTACTGGGTGTAGATCGCGTCGTCGTAGAGCGTGTAGGCATCGGCAAGCGCGTCAGCGGCCGCGATCACAGATGGATCGTCGGGATCGTGTGCGGAAACAGCCGCGGCATTGAACTCCTGGAAGGCGAAGATCAGCCGGTCGAACGCTACTTGTGTTTCATTAGCCATATAGGAAGCCTAACCCACATCCCGCGATTTCAAAACCACTAAAGGCGGTCAACGAAATCACGCAATACCGCTGATCCGAATGGCAAAGAGGCCACGGGAACTCGTTCGTCGATGCCGTGGAACATGGCTGGAAAGTCGAAGCCCTCCGGGAGTTTCACGGGCGAAAATCCGTAGCCCTTGATGCCCAGTTTCCCCAGCGTCTTGTTGTCGGTGCCTGCCGACAACAGGTAGGGCAACACCGTGGCATCGGGATCGTTAGCGGCTAGGGAATCGGTCATGGCCTCGACGAAACTGCCCGTCGTCGGCGATTCGTAGCCCGGGCTGTCGTGCAGCTTCTCGATGGTGAGCCCGGCGGCGAGCTCCTCGATCCGGGCCGCCACCTCCGCCTCGGTTCCGGGAATCGCCCGCACGTCCAAGGTTCCACTGGCGGTCTGCGGGATGACGTTCGCCATGTACCCGCCGTTCATACTCGTAAGGTTTGATCCCGTGCGAACAGTGGCTCCCACATAGGCCTTTGCCGGCCCCAACGCGTCGACGAGCGCATTGATCGTCTCCTCATCGTGCGGGTCGAAGGGCAATCCGGCGAGCTTGGCCGTGCCCTCGAGAAGCGCGCGGACGGTGTCGGTGAGGGCGAGCGGCCAGGGCTCCGAGCCGATCGCCGCCATGGCGCGGGCAAGCTTCGTGACGGCGTTGTTGTGGTTAACCTGTGAGCCGTGACCCGCCGTTCCCTCGGCGGTGAACCTGTACCAAGTCAGCGCCTTCTCCCCCGTTTGCACGAGGTAGACGCGCTTGCCGTTGACGTAGGTGTTGTAGCCGCCAACCTCCGAAATCGCGTGGGTGGCGCCCTCGAAGAGCTCTGGATGATTCTCAACCAAGAACTGGCAGCCGTGCTTGCCGCCTGCCTCCTCATCCGCGAAGAAGGCGATGATCAGGTCACGTGGCGGCACGTAGCCGGTTCTCGCAATCTCGCGGACGCACGCCAAAATCATGGCGTCCATGTTCTTCATATCCACGGCGCCGCGGCCCCACAACATCCCGTCCTTGATCACGCCGCCGAACGGATCGACCGACCAATCCTCCGCCACGGCAGGCACCACATCGAGGTGTCCATGGATGACCACGGCCCCGCGGCGTTCACCCGTGGCGGCGTCGACGTCGATGGCGCGGTTCTGTCCGGAAATACGAACGACGACGGACGGGCGCCCCGGCGTTGGCCCCACCATCGTGGGCTCGAGACCGACCTCGCCAAGGAGGTCCATGACGTACTCGGCGGCGGGTCGCTCAATGACGTCGCGATCGTTATTGGTCGTGTCGAACCGGATGAGTTGTTGAGCGATGTCAACGCTTTCCGCGTAGTCGCTCATTCAGCACCCTTCTCGGTAGCAGCGCTCTCGGGAATCGTGCTCTCGGGAATCGTGCTCTCAGGTTCGTAGGCAGCAGGCGTCTTCGCATCCAGCGCGGCGATACCCTGATTGTCGCTGTGGTCAGGATCGAGAGGGTGTCCGGCCTCCATCTCGGCGATCATGAAGTCGACGATCGCCTCGCGGGACATGTTGTAGTACGCGCCCGAACGAAGCAGGCGGCGGTAGGGCGCCTCCATGTCGATCACGGTATGAACCATGTTCAGTTCCTCGACGCACCCAAGATCCTCCGCGATCGGCATCAGAACCTCGACCATGCGCACGAGCGTGTCCGTCACGTGCTCCTCGTTGCCATCCGCGTCGAGGATCAGCTCGGCGTCCATGCCGTATCGGGCGGCGCGCCACTTGTTTTCGTCCACGAACCACGGCGGCAGGTACGGAAGGGTCTCGCCGGCGTCGAGCTTGCGCGAGAAGTACTCAACGAGGCACTGCGAGAGCGCCGCGGCCATGCCGATCTCTGCGACGTTTGTTGCCGCATCGCACACGCGGAATTCAATCGTGCCGAATTTCGGCGAGGGCCGTACATCCCAGCGCACCTCATCAAAGTTCGAGATGATGCCCGTCTTAACCATGTCGTTAAAGTACGACTTCAGCTCGTCCCACTCCTCGAACTGGCGCGGCACCCCGGCCGTTGGCAGTTGCTGGAAGACCATCGCGCGGTTGTCCGCGTAGCCCGTGTTCTTGCCGTTCCAGAACGGCGACGACGCCGTCAGCGCCTGCAGCTGCGCGAAACGAGTCAGGATTGCGCGCAAAATCGGCAGGACCTTCGCGCGATCCTCGATGCCCACATGAACGTGGGTGCCGAACAGGAGCATCTGCCTGCCCCAATAGCGGGTGCGATTGACGAGTTCGGCGTAGCGTTCGGAATCCGTCACGCGCTGGTAGACCGGATTGGCAAACGGGTGGGTTCCGGACGAGGCGAGTGCGATGCGCATTGGCTCGATGATCGGCTGAAGCGTGTCGATCCCCCGCTTAAGATCATCGGTGCATCCGGCGATGGTCTCGTGTGGGCGCGTGACGAGCTCGATCGTGTTGAGCATCATCTCGCCATGAATCATCGACGTGTCGGCGTCGCCAGATTGAGCGACCGCGAGAATGTGGTCGGCAGCTTGCCTCAGATCGTTGGAGTCCTTGTCGATCAGTTGGAGTTCCCATTCGATACCAACTGTCGATCGTGGTGAGCGAGTGAACTTCATGATGAGCCTTCGGTTGAACGGTCGCGATACGTATCGACGAAGTTGCGGATAATCTGCGTTGCTGCCGAGTAATCAAAACCAGACGTGCGTGCACGCACCGCATCCAGCTCGCCCGGCGTGAAGTACTTACTGCCATTGTAATAATCGAGCCTGAGCTCGAGCGATTCCGAATCGATCTCCGGGTGGAACTGAACGCCGTAAACGTTGTTGCGGTGCCTGACCGCTTGGACTGGGCACATCGGCGAGGTGGCGAGCACAACCGTATCCCGCGGCACGACGCCGAACGCCTCGGCGTGGCCCAGAATTGCCGGGAATGTGTTCGGTAGACGCCCGAAAATCGGATCGTTCTTGCCGTCATCGGTCACTTCAATGTCGACTGTCGTCAGTTCTTCAAAGTAGTCGCCCGTCAGCTCCTCATCGAGTGTGATGGCAAGTGATTGGTGCCCGTAGCACAGACCCAGGTATGGAATGTCGTGTTCGACGACGACGTCGTTGACGGCGAACAGCACCTCTTCCGTTGCGATCTGCTCGGGGGTCTTATCGTCATGCTCATCGAAGAAGCCATACTGCGAGCCGGATACGAAGATCCCCGCATACTTCGTGGGGTCGATCTGTGGCCGATCCTCGAGCGAAAAGTAGACGATTTCGTCGTCGCTCAAATTGCCGTACTTCTTGACCGCAGCCAGTTCATCCTCACGGATTGCCAACGCCATTGAGGGGCGCGCTGCAAGGAAAGCAAAAGGTTTCATTGTCGTAGCGTATCTGAGGCCTGAGCGTGGTGTCAGTTTGACTCATCGTCAGCCATGACAGCGGCTTGTGCCACGTCAAAGGGCATGTCGATGCCGAGCCAGATTTTCTCGCAGATTGCGGCTTGGCCTAATAGCATGCGGAGCCCTTCGACGGTTTTTGCTCCCGCCGACTCGGCGTCCGCGATGAGCTGGGTGATGCGCGGATGGTAGACGGCGTCCGCAACGGTGTGCTGGGCGCCCAGCCACTGGGCGGGAATGAGTGACATCCCGGCCGAATCCCCCATGCCCACGTTCGTCGCGTTGATGATAATCGAGGACTCGTCCACGGCTGTCTTCAGCTCGGCCTCGTCCGCGAGATCGTGGAGCG
This sequence comes from Trueperella sp., assembly GCF_043424875.1. Lineage (NCBI taxonomy): Bacteria > Bacillati > Actinomycetota > Actinomycetes > Actinomycetales > Actinomycetaceae > Trueperella > Trueperella sp. The sequence continues at coordinate 64,439 of NZ_JBHWPL010000041.1, forward strand.
TCAAGCGCGTGCCGGTCTTGTCCGACAGGGCCTCGAGCGTCTGGCGGATCTCATCGAACTCGGGCTTCATCCGGTTGAACACGCGGACCTGCGCCGCGCCATCGAGCGCTGCCTGCGTCCACAGCGCCGATGCGGCGCCCCCGGTTCCGAGCAGAAGGATCGTCGCGCCCTCAACCGGCGTGCCAACAGCGCGGATCTCGTTGAGGAGGCCGGCGCCGTCGGTGTTGTCGCCATACACTTTGCCGTCCCTGAACGTCAGCGTATTGACCGCGTTCATCTCCTTGGCCACGTCCGATATCTCGTCAAGGTACGCAAGTGCCTCACTCTTGAAGGGCATCGTCAGATTCGCGCCCGCATAGCCCAGTTCCTTCATGCCCTGAATCGCTGCCCCGACGTCGTCGGGCTCGTGAGCCACGTAGACGGCGTCGATGCCAAGGTGAGCAAAGACCGCGTTGTGGAGGTTTGGCGACTTGGAAAACTGAACCGGCCTTCCCAAAATGGCATAGAGGGCCGTGGTTGCTGTGGGAGTCATGACGCCATTATCCCACAAGGTCGAACCCAGTTCGCCATCGCGTGCCTCCGTGAGAAAAGCCCGGCCGATGCGAGTCTCTGGTTACGTAGGGAATTTCAATCCCGGCTTTTGAGCACCACACCACAAAAGAGATGACCCCGGGAGAACCGGGGTCATTTTATTACCTGTGCGCGGAGGGGGACTTGAACCCCCACCCACTAATACGTGGACTAGCACCTCAAGCTAGCGCGTCTGCCTATTCCGCCACCCGCGCAGGTCTGCTGTAAAAGCAACAGATAAGAATCTATCACCACGAGCGGCGGCTTTCCAATTTCGGCGCGCTTGCATGGATGTGATTTGAGCCAACATCTTGTTCGTCTCGTGAACGCGATAGATTTGCCTCATGACCTCACAGAATTTGCCCGACTCGAATCGGCCAGAAGACCTTGTCCGCCAGTTTCATGACACGTATGGGCTGCCGATTGCCGACGACGGGCCGCGGGCTGACCGCGACCGCGTCCACATGCGTATGAGCCTCATTGCCGAGGAGTTCGCTGAGCTCACCGGAGCGGTATATGGCCAGGAGGCACGCGGAATCATCGAGAGAGCATTTGAGGAGGCTCGAATCGTCGATGACTACTCCCGCGATACCGTCGAGGTCGCAGACGCCCTCGGCGATCTGACCTATGTCGTGTATGGCATGGCACTCGAGCTGGGCATCCCGATGGCGGACGTGCTTGCTGAGATTCAGGGATCGAACATGTCCAAGCTCGGCGCGGACGGCAAGCCGATCTATCGCGAGGACGGCAAGGTTTTAAAGGGTCCCGATTTCTACGATCCTGATATTGCCAAGGTTCTGGGTATTAGCCACTGACGCAACAACGCTAGTACGAAAGTGCCACCCGGTTCCGGGTGGCGCTTTCGTACTAGCCCGTGAATCAGGCGAAGGCCTGATGCTACTGGGTCTTGTCAGTGGCAACACCGATGGTGGTCACAATAGATCCGATCAGTGCAACAGCTGCGCCTACATACATGAGGATCTGCCCGATCCCCATCGACCCACCGGCGTCGTAGAAATTACGAAGCCCACCATCGAAGGCGATGGAGAGAACGAAGATCACTAGACCGACGCCGGCCGTGAGTGCCGTACCAACCACGACGCCCTTTGCTAGGGTGTCCTGAACCTTACGCGCGAGGACGAAGAAGACGAGAACGCCAGCCGCTATCAGGACAAGCACCATTGAGATCCACGCGGGTGCGGCGGATTCGAGGAGGTTCGTGGAGATGAATGACCCGTCAATCGACTCCCCCGTCGAGGCCACGACGAGGTCCTGCGCTGAGGCGAACGGCAAGAAGATGGCCGCCACGTAGACGAGCATGCCCATGATCGTGCCGATAACTCCGATCCGTGCAAGTTGGGAGAAATCTCGGCGTGGCTGCAACTGCGAGCCCGGCCGAGCGCCATACCCGCCGAAGCCCGGCGTCCGATCCTGAACCGGCGTATGTGCTCCTAGCCCATACGCCCCCTGCGCACCTGATGGCTGAGGAGCAGCCCCGTAACCGGGAGCCTGCTGAGACCACTGCTGTGGCGGTCGATCGTTGTGGTTCGAACCGGCGCCAAGGGTCTCCCACTGCTGGCCTGCGGCCTGTTGCTCAGGACCCTGTTGCCCCGCGTAGTGTTGGCCAGTGGTCTGGTTGCCGAACGGCTGCGCCTCGGGTGCTCCGTGCGAAAATTGAGGCCCCGGCGAACGGTCGTTGTCCGCGTACGGGTTGGTGGGGTCGGAATAAGGATTATTCGTCATCAACGATCTCCGCATCTTCAATATCGTCTTCAAGCGTGAGCGCGAGAATCTCGGCCGACAGATCATCGATCGTGTGCTCGATTGACCGAAGCTTCTCGCGCCGTTGCTTGGCACCCATAGCCTCGATGACGGGAAGAGCGGACTCGAGCGCGTCGAGTTCGTGACGCCAGGCAGTGGCCTGCTCGGCAACACCGACGTTGTTCGCCGAGGCATACAAGTACGTCGTCTGTTCGCGAAGCACGCCGATCCGCGCCTGGATTCCGGCGACTCCGCGCTTGTTCTTGCCCGTCTGAGCAGCCGACGTGATGCGGCCCCTGATCGTATCGAACAGCTCAGGATTTTCCTGGATCAGCTGCCGAATCTGCGGCCCGTAGCGGCGAACAACACTGTAAACGGCTGGCCCCGCGGTTGTAGCGAGTCGCAGAAGTATGCGTAACTTACTCACACTTACCCCTTCCGGTAGTTACTCCATCTTAGCGTCGGGGCTAGCCGGTTCCGCATTGGATACGAACAAAGAGAGCACAAGAATCACGATGAGCGAACTAGCCGCCATGATGAGTACCATTGGCCACTGCCCGATATCCCATCCGAAGCCGAACACGATACCGCCCACGGACGAGCCGATGTAATAGAACATGAGGTACAGGCCCGAGCCGGTACCAGGCCGGGGGTGCATGCCCGATGCCCGCCCTGAGCTAAGAGCGTGCATGCCAAAGAACCCCGCGCACAGGATAAACAGGCCGAGCCACAGCGTCACGAGCGAGGTCGGAATCGTCAGTGCCACGCCGATCGCCATCGTGATTGTCCCGACGATCATTAGCCCTCGTTGCCCGAGGCGCTTGACGAGGTCGCCAGCGCGTGCGGAGGACAGTGTTCCCGTGAGATAGCTCAGGAAGAGCATCGAGGTGACCGAGGTGCCGAGATTCCACGGGGGCTCAGCCACGCGGTAGACGAGCACGTTGAAGATGCCGACGAACATTCCCATACCCACGAGTGCGAATCCGTAGGCCACGAATCGCTGACGGCGCTGCCACGACGAATCGGGTCGCGGCGCCCGTGTGACGCGTTGCTTCTTCCCCTTCGCTCGCGGCAGTAGCACGTGCGCGATACCGCCGAGGATGACGGACATGATCGACACGGAGGCGATGCCCATTCGCCAATCGTCTGTGAGTTCGTTAGCGAAGCCGGACAGGAGGCGCCCCGCCATGCCACCGACGGTGGTTCCGGCAATATACAGGCCAGAAACCTGCGCAATCGAGGGAGCCTCCACGTGCCGACCAACCCACGCCAGAGTTGCGGTGAGAGGGCCAGCGAGAGCCACACCCTGCACGGCACGCAACTCAATGAGGATCGTCCAGTTCGGAGCAAACGGAATAGCCACGGAGATGATGATCGCCACCGCGAGAGCGCCAATGATGATCGTGCGTTCGGAGATCCTCGTGGTCATAGCGCCCCAAAAGAGCACGAAGAACGCTAGTGAGAACGTGGTTGCTGACATGATGAGCGCAGACTGCGCCGCGGTGACTTCGTAGGCGTCGCCAATCACCCGCAAGAGTGGCTGTGGCGCGTAGACGAGCGCGTATGCGCCGACTCCGATGGCGAAAAGTGCGCCGAGTGCCCGCTTGTATGCTGCTGTGCCTTTGCGGACGACCCGGTCTTCCCCAAAATCGGAATCCATGACTCGGACTATACGCGCTTCCGTCGCAGGCGGCGCTAGCTCAGCGGAAGTCTCTGGATGGCAGGCTCACGGCAAGATCAAGGCGTTCCACGCCGTCGGCAACGAAGTTCATCACGCCGTCTGCGCGTTCAACGATCCCTCGAATGATGAGTCCTTGGGATGTGCGCAGGACCTGTCGATATCGCTCCCACAGCCCCACCGAGCAGATCACGTTGAGAAGGCCCGTTTCGTCTTCGAGAGACAGGAAGGTAATTCCCGACGCCGTGTGGGGGCGTTGACGATGCGTGACGATTCCAGCCACCTTCACTCGCTCGCCCGGTGGGTAGGTGCTCAGCGCGTCGATGGTCAGGACGCCGGCGCCAGCCAGGCGCTCGCGTAGGAAGTCCATCGGATGGGTTGCCACCGAAATCCCGGTGGTGCGAAGTTCGGTGATGTTTTCTTCGACGGGGCTCATCGCGGGCAGCTTCGGTGGGCGGGCACCAACGTGGAAGCCAGGAATTGCGGGCTGGAACCAATTGCCGAGTTTCTTGCCAGAGTATGCCAGCGCCTGAGCCGACCAGATTCCCTCTCGGCGAGACATTCCCAGCGACTCGAGCGCTCCGGCAGCCGCGAGATGCTCGAGCTCGGCGGTGCTCAGGCGCGCGCGGTAGGCAAGGTCGGCAACCGAGTCGAACTGTCGCTCGGCGCGGGCGCCAAGAATTCGATCAATCGCGTCCTTGAGCCCCTTGATATTCGATAGCCCCAGCCGCAGCCCCCGGCATGGGTCGGCGCTCACCAGCGAGTGCCGGCGCACATCGCGCCACGGTGTCACCTCCACGCTGGAGTGCTCCTGCGAATAGCACACGTCAACTGGCAGGATCTGCACGCCGTGCCGGCGCGCATCAGCCACGAGCGTTTGCGGAGAGTAGAAGCCCATCGGCTGGGCGGCAAGGATACCGGCGTAAAAGTTTTCCGGATAGTGCGCTTTGAGCCAGGCGCTCGCGTAGACGAGGTAGGCGAACGAGAACGAGTGGGACTCTGGAAAGCCGAACTCGGCGAACGCCTCGAGCTTGGAGTAGATCTCTTCGCGCGCTGGCCCGTCAATCCCTTGTGCTGCCATGCCCTCCATGAGTTCACCGCGCAACTCGCGCATCCGCTCGTGACTGCGCTTGGCCCCCATAGCCTTGCGCAGCTGATCGGCTTGCGAGGGACTGAAGCCCGCGGCGTCGATCGCAATCTGCATGAGCTGCTCCTGAAACAGGGGCACCCCCAACGTCTTCTTGAGCGCGTTTTCGAGTAGCGGGTGCGGGTAGCTCACGGCCTCCCTCCCCCTGCGCCGGTTGATATACGGGTTGACCGAGCCGCCCTGAATCGGACCGGGCCGGATGAGCGCCACTTCAATGACGATGTCGTAGAACGTGCGCGGGCGGATGCGCGGAAGGGTGGCCATCTGTGCGCGCGATTCCACCTGAAACACGCCAATCGTGTCGGCAGCGCACAGCAGGTCATAGACCCGCGGATCTTCCTGGTCGATATTGTGCAGGTCCAGTGGCTGGCCATTGGCCGCCAGCACCCCGCGCTCGGTCAGTTCGCTAAACGCAATGCGTAACGCGCTGAGCATGCCAAGCCCAAGCAGGTCGAACTTCACGAGGCCAGCTTCGGCGCAATCGTCCTTATCCCACTGCAGGACGGTACGCCCCTCCATGCGCGCCCAGCCCACCGGACACACGTCGATGACGGGCCGATCGCAGATCACCATTCCGCCCGAATGAATGCCCAGGTGCCGAGGCAAGCGCTGCAACCGCGCCGCGATGTCCACCACGCGCTCCGGCACCTGCGCATCGACGCCCCAGCGCTCAGCGAAAGATCTCTGCCCGCGCATCTTTGGTCCCTGCTCCAGATCCTTTCGCGTGAGCCGGCGTTCAATGGACTTCGCCCACGCGTCGGACTGGCCGGCGTCGTACCCCAGCGCGCGCGCCGCGTCCCGGATGGCCGAGCGGGGCCGATACGTGATCACGTTGGCGACCTGCGCGGCATGACGGCGCCCGTAGCGCTCGTACACGTGCTGGATCACTTCCTCACGCCTGCCCGCTTCAATATCCATGTCAATATCCGGCGGGCCGGTGCGACCAGGCGAAAGAAAGCGTTCGAACAGCATCTTGTGCCGCACGGCGTCCACAGCCGTGATTCCCAGCGCGAAACACACGGCCGAATTCGCTGCCGAGCCTCTGCCCTGGCACCAGATTCCCTCAGCCTCGCAAAACGCCACGATGTCGTGGACGATGAGGAAATATCCGGGGAATCCCAGCTGCTCAATGACCTCCAGCTCGTGATCGATCTGCTTCCACGCCTGCGGATGCTCCGAACGTGATCCATATCGGCGCAGGGCGGCCCGCTCGGTCAGGTGCCGAAGCCACGAGGCCTCCGTGTGCCCCTCGGGCGTGGGAAACGGCGGCAGGCTCGGTGCCACGAGCGCCAGATCGAACGAGCACTCCTCGCCCAGCCGCGCGGCCGTTTCCACCGCGTGCGGGTGATCGGCGTGCAACTGGATCATCTGCGCGCCCGACTTCAGATACGACGGCCACGCTGGCATCCACCCCTTGTATGCCTCGAGGGATTGGTTCGCGCGCGTCGCCGCCAGCACGTCGGCTATCACCGAGTCCTTCGGCCTGGCGCTGTGAACGTTACCGGTGGCGACGACGTCGACGTTCAGCTGCCGAGCCAAGCCCGCTAGGTGCATGTTGCGCTCGCGATCATAGGGCTGGCGGTTGTTGACCACCTCAACCGCCACGGAGTCCCTGCCAAAGAGCGCGATGAGCTGGTCGAGGTATGCCCGCGCCTCATCCAGCGCCCACACCCCCGGGCTCGTCTCAAGCGCACGCCTCAATCCACCCTTGCGGCACCCTGTGAGAATCTGCCAGTTCGCGGCCGCGCCGGCGAGCGACTCAAGTGAGTGGTGCGCGTGCCCTTTCTCCCCGGAGGCCAGCATCGCTTCACCGATCGCGTGCGAGAGTGCGCGATAGCCATCGGCGTCTCGTGCCAGGATGACGAGGTGATCGCCGTCGGGATCCTTTTGCCCCACGCGCGGGGTGCCTCCTATCGAAACCTCGGAGCCGATCACAGTAGGCATCCCGTGGCGCCTTGCCGCGCTCGCAAGCTGCACGACTCCGGGTAGCCCGTCGTGATCAGTGAGCCCGATGGCGGTGAGCTCCAGCTCGACGGCACGCTCGACCAGCTCGGAGGGCATGGACGCCCCGTCGAGGAAACTGTAGGCGGAGTGCGCGTGCAATTCTGCGTACGGGATCATTCGTAAACCCCCGCCAACCACCATTGACTCTTCTCGCGATAGATGAGGTATCCCCGCTTATCGCTGACCACTTCCACCCACGCTTTACGCTGGTGGGATTGCGGATTCCACCAGCCAACTGCCTGCAGCCAGGGACCAGCGAGCGAGTGGATCTGCGCCGCTCCCGCGCCCAGTCGCAACGCCACGGGCGTTGGATCGGTGCACTGTTGCTGGCAGTAAAATGTGCCGAGCGCGCTGAGGCTGCACTCGTGCCCGCAAGCATCGACCACCGAGATCTTCTCCGGGCTCGCCTTGACGAGATTGGGCCACGGGCCTGGCAACGTTCCTGGCCACGGGTCATTCGCGTGTTCCGTGAGCGCGTTGGCCGCATCCCACAACCTGTGGGTATGCGCTTCGAGCGGGTGACGCCCACCCACTCGTTCCGGCACGAACACGGCGCGATCGCCGAGCAAGCTCTGAATACGACTCACCGCGCGGGTTGCCGCTTCTTTACTTCCGCGGTCCGCTCCCCACAGGGTTCCCTGCGCCACGCCCGCAGGAGCGATCGCTTGAGCGACGACGACGAGGCGCTCGATTCCCGAATCTGGGCTCTCGTCCCGATCGGAGATCCACGCGGTGAGCTGCCAGCGCACGCGATCCGTGATGTCTTTAGCGCTTGCAACGTCAAGCGACCAGCGCCGCTGGCGCTCCTGACCCGTTTCGCTACGAGTCGAGATAGCGATCTCTCTTGCAATCACTCCCCTGCGCGTGAGTTCGCTGGACAGTTCCTCGGCCATCTCGCGCGCAAGGAACGCCGCCTGATCGAGGTTGACCAAAGGCTGATCTAACGCCCGTTCGACGGTGAGCTCGTGAACCGGATAGCTCTCGCCCGCATCTAGATCGCCGCCGTCGATCAACGTGATGACGTGCCTGCCGATGTCTCCGAACCGGGTGGCTAGTGCCTGCCGGTCCAGCGCGCGCACGTCACCGATCCGGCGGATACCAAGATCCTCCATCGCGTGAACGAATGCCCGCACACGCGCCCGCGCCTGCGTTGAAAAGGCGACGTGTTCCAAGGCAGTCACAGGGTGCCCATCGAGAAATGGCCGCGTATTTCGCACATGGGCGTCGTGGCGTGCCGCTAGCACGGCTGTCAATAGCCCCTCGCCGAAGCCGACGTGCGCTTCCAGACCCGTGCTCAGGGCGATCTCGCCGATCAGATTCTCACTGAGTGCGCTCACGCTGCCAGCGGATGCAACCGGGCCACGGGCAAGGAAGGTGAGCAGGCCCGGTTCGAGCACGCTGAGGTAGGCAATGTGTTCTTCGCAGGCCCGCACAACGCGCTCGAAGTGCGCAACATCAAGCGCCGCATCGTGTCGGATGAGCGTGAGGTTCGGGAGCAACGATTGCGCCTGCCTGCGCTTCATGCCCACGCGCACGCCTTCGCGCTCGGCAAGGCCGTTGATCGCGACGATGCGATGTTCGAAGACGGCGATCGGCTCGTTCGCCTCAGCCTGCCCGCTGAGCAGCGCCGCTGCCACCGGCCAGTCCGGAATCCACACTGCGCCTCTCATGAGGGCACCCGCTCACTCACGACGCCCACGCGGACATCTCCACGCGCGAGGCTCAGGGGCTGAGCTTGCCTGCCTTCTTGGGTGTATCGGATATGCGAGCGCCCTCGCTGAGTAGATACCGCGTAGTCCACCGCGCGAATGTGGCCGATGCCGCCATCAACCCCGCTTACGCCAAGGAGTTCACAGTCCGCCGTCAGCGAGGCGTGCGGCCAGTCCATCGCGATCAGGAGGGCTCCCTTGGTGATGGCGCGGCGTTGTAGCACCCGCCGTTCGCGCGCATCGAGGCGAACGTTGCCGACGACCACCACGTCAAAACCATCGATGGCTGCGCTGACGACCTGCGGCCCCTGCGTATCGATCCGGGGCACGTGGACGACCCGCCCGGCGTCCACACCCAAACTTTCCGCGCACGCCCATCCCACATCTTTAACGCCAAGAAACGCGATCCATGCGTTGTGTTCAGAGGCGATGCTTGCAAGAACCATCGTGAGGAAGTGCGAGCCTCGAACGCTCACAACTCCGTGTCGAGGAAGCCCATCCGGAAACGCTCCCCACAAATATGAGGGCACGGTGAAGTGATCCGAGCTGACCTCGCCGTTCATACTTCGAGGAGCTTGGGGTGTGCGCGCAGCTGAAGCGTGCGAGTGCGTTCGAACGATGCGCAAGCCCGCACGCTGTTCGGCATCTACAAGCGCTTTGCGCGCGATCGCGAGCCTATCCACACTCCACCTCCATTCGAACGTGTGTTCGATATTCATCCTAGGAGCGGGCTCCGACAAAAACTAGTCCGACTTTCACCGACGGCTCATTTCGCGCCCGCATCAACGCGTCAGCAGACTTTGTGATCTGCATCGCATAAACTGGAGCCATGAATCTAGAACGACCCGTTGCCCCAGATCCCTACGACCTACTTCCCGAGGTTCCTTCATTTGACCTCACGAGTCCTTCCTTCAAGGAGGGCGACACGATGCCGGACAAGCACCTCGGCTTCAAGGACAACGTCTCTCCAGCGCTTGAGTGGAGCGGTTTCCCGGAGGAAACCCAAGGCTTTGTGGTGACCTGCTTCGACCCGGACGCGCCCACGCCGTCAGGCTTTTGGCACTGGACCGTCGTCGATCTCGACGCCGACGTGACCTCCCTTGAGGAGGACGCCGGCAAGTCTGATCTGTTCTTGCCGGGCGCGGCGGCGCATATCCACAACGACGCGAACGAGGCGGCCTACTACGGTGCCGCTCCCCCAGAGGACGATCACCCGCATCGCTACATCTTCGTCGTGCACGCGCTCGACGTCCCGACCCTCGAGTTGGATCCCGAGAATACGACGCCGACCACCGCCGCGTTCAATACCGTCTTCCACACGCTCGCACGGGCAAAGCTGACGATCACGTATCAGCGCTAGGCGCGCAGTCTTTCAGCGACTCGAGCACCCGCACGCTACACTGTGCGGGTGCTCGATTTTGTTTTTCATGAACCGAAGATCCCCGGCAATACCGGTAACGCCATTCGCCTCGCGGCATGCACTGGGGCGCGCCTACACCTCATCGAGCCGCTCGCGTTCAACTTCGGCGACGCCCACCTCAAACGCGCCGGCTTGGACTACCACGACCTCGCCGACCTCGTGATTCACGAATCGTGGGAGGCGGCCAAGGATTACTTTGGCCCGGAGCGCCGAATCCTCGCCTTTACTGGCCACACGCCACACTCGTACGCCGATGAGACCTACACGAGCGACGACGTGTTGCTCTTTGGCACGGAACCGACCGGCCTGCCAGAGTCGGTACTCGAGGATCCCCGCATCGCGAAGAAGCTCAGAATCCCGATGTTGCCAGGCCGGCGGTCCCTCAATCTCGCGAACGCCGCGTCGATCGCACTCTACGAGGCGTGGCGCCAGATGGGCTTCGCCGATTCGGCTGAGCTGTCCTAGCACCCGCTTTAGCTCGCCCGCGATCCCGCCCGAAGTGCGCCGCCCAGGCCGATCAGCCCAAGTGCGATCAGCACTCCGCCTGCCGAGCGATGACCAGTGTTCGGAAGCTCGACGATTCCCGCGGGAGCAGGCGTTGGCACTCGCTCCACCTTCGGCTCGTCGGTAGGCACAGGCACAGGTGTTCGTGTTGGCTCAGGCTCTGGGGATGGCACAGCTTCTGGCGTCGGTTCCGGCTCCGGCGTCGGCTCTGGCGTTGGCTCTGGCTCTGGCTCCGCGACCTCAACGTAGACACTTTCGGCAGGCTCAAAGAACGGCATGACGACGCGTTCGGGCGGCAAGCCCTCGAAGGCGCCGGTGGTGTCAAACTCACCAGAGACCACAACCGTGTACCACCCCTCAGCCACGTCCGAATCGAAGACGACCCTGTACTCCCCTGGTTCCTCGACCTGCAGCGCCAGCGTTTCGATCGGCTCGATACCGGCGGGCACCTCTGCACTCTGTTCGGCGGCTTCGGCGAATGGCCCGTAGAGGTCGACTGTCATCTGGTAGGTCGCTGACTCATCTCCCGCGCTCGGCCACGACTGCCCGGACACCGTAACGAGGTCGCCGACGCGAGCCTGACCGTCGATGATCTCAATAAACGCTTGCGTGGAGATCTCGACACCCGCAGCCTGGGGCTCATCGCGCAGCACCACGGCCTGGGATAGTTCTCCGAGGGATCCCATCAAATGCATGTCCTGCGCCACCGGGTGATGGCCCGTCCTGAAGGAATGCCCCGGAATGCTCGTGTAGGTAACCGAGATCGTGACCTCCCCAAACGCAGGAGCATCAACCGCGAAGACGCTTGCTTCGGAGCCCGTTTGGCCTGCCAGCGTGGCCGTGCCAGTGTCGGTAAAGAAGGCCCCTTCGAGAGTGGCCGTGAACGGCAAGCCGGCGATCGCTGCGCCCTCTTGACCACGAATCACGAATCCTGCAACGTTGCCATCGCTCATCGTGAGGTCATCGGCCGTGTGCGGGCCCGCAATTGCTTTGGCTTTGGCGAGCAAGACGCGGGCGTCCCCCCGCCACGCCGCATTCGTGGATTCGCTGAGACCACGAGCGTCATCCGTGAGCTCGTACATCGCAAGCGTGAACGCCTCGGGAGCAAGCCCGCGTGCAGCTTCGGAGCCCCACAGATCAAGGATCGCGGCGGCCACCCCAGTGTCCGAGGCAGACAGGCCGGTTGCCCAGCCAACTTCGGTGGACTGCTGGCCGTACGCCGTGCCTGCGACCGTCGTCGATATTGACTCGAAGGTCGCCGTCTCCAAACCGGGCTGGTAAGTGAAGTTAAATTGGGTGTCGCCCGTGCACACCGCGATGGGCTCGGCGGGCGAGGTCAGCGCTTCGAAACGGCTTGGCTCTGTGGCGATCCGTTCCCAGCGTGTCTCACCTGCCCACGCACGAGGTATCAATACTGTTGAGAGCGCGAGAATGATCGCGAAGAGAACGACGGGACGCCGCATTGTGATGTACATAAGTGTTCCTTTCGACGCGACTATCCTCGCCGAAAGGACCACATCCCCGTCGCGGCCAACCCCCATTTTGTGGATAACTGAGACGTTTCGGTGGCTGTGGATAATGATTTATTTATTTAAAGGATAACGCCGTGTATACCCCGCCGACGATTGCGGGGTTTACACGGAAACTCAATATCGTGACTCAATACTCCCCCGCAGAACGTGCACTCGCGTCCACCTTTGCCAAAACACTCATCGCCCGGCGCACAGAGCTTGGCCTCACCCAGGAGCAGGTGGCTCTCGACGCCGGCATGGACCGCAATCACTACCAACTCATGGAGCACGCGCGATCCGATCGCAAGACCAACAGCCCGGCGAACCCGCGCCTGTCCACACTCATCAAGCTGGCAAAGGTCTTTAACTGCGAGGTTCAGGACCTACTCGACGACGCTCTCGAGGAGTACAAGGCCGTCGACGCGCAATCTCCGGCCCAGTAGCGCTCCTGCCACGTCACCGCCTCGCCGGAGCCGCTAGTATCGCTTACCGCAGCGCCCACGCGGCCACGGCGCTCGCCGCAGCGACGTTGAGCGAGTCAACACCGGCACGCATCGGGATCGTCACAACGTAGTCGGTGGTCGAGATCGTCCGCCGCGCGAGCCCATCACCCTCGGTCCCCAGAACCATCGCGACCTTCCCCTCGCGCACCTGATTCAGTGCCACAAACTTGTCGAGACTGATTGCGTTATCCGACAGTGCGAGCGACGCCGTTACCCACCCGTTCTCGCGAAGCTGGGCTATCGAGCGAGGCCAGTTCCCGATGCGAGTCCACGGGATCTGGAAAACGGTCCCCATCGAGACTTTGATCGAGCGGCGATAGAGCGGGTCGGCGCAGTGGTCGGTGGCGAGGATTGCGTCAACCCCCAACGCTGCCGCAGAGCGGAAGATCGCACCAACGTTCGTATGGTCTACCAGGTTCTCGAGCACGAAGATCCGGCGAGCAGAGCCGAGTCCTGCGAGAAAATCCTCGGCGCCCGGCAGCTCTGGCCGATTCATTGACGCAATCGCGCCGCGGTGCACCCGAAAGCCAGTGAGCTCTTCGAGGAGCTCATCGGGAAGCACGAAAAGCGGCACATCGTCGTCGAAGACGTCCGCAAACGTGCGTGCCCACCGCCCAGTCATGACCGCCGCTCGCGGCGTGTGTCCCGCCTCAAGAGCGCGCCGAATGACCTTCTCCCCCTCGGCAAGGTACAGCCCGCGCTCGGAATCCAACTTCTTGCGCAAAGCCACGTCGGTCAGGCGCAGAAAATCGTCAAGGCGCGGATCGCTCAGGTCGGTTACGTCAATGATCACGTGACTACTCTGCCAGACGAACGGTGGCCCAAGGAAAATTCCTTGGGCCACCGCGTGAGTTGGTGTTACTTGATCGGGTTGTCCGGATCGAGCGGGTCAACCGGGTCGGCCTGATCGGGGCGCTGGCCGGATGACTGGCGCGGATCGAACGGCTTGCCCGAATGAGTGCCGGACTCTTCGGCCTCGGAGGACGCGCGGTTCGCTTCGCCGCGGGCGCTTGCAAGCGCTTCGTCCACGTCAGGCAAGCTGGTGCTTGCGAGCGAATCGGCGAGGTCGTCGTCGAGACCCTCGAGGTTGACCTGAATCGGCTCGTCGTTTCCGAGGTTGCCGCCGTCCTTCTTGACGCCGGTGAAGCCGGTCGTGACGGCGTCGAGCGCCGCTGTGAGCTCGGTCGGAACGATCCAGAGCTTGGAGGACTGCGAATCTGCAATCTGCGGGAGGACCTTCAGGTACTCGTAGCTCAGGAGCTTCGGATCGGCGTTACCGCGGTGGATAGCGTCGAAGACCTGCAGAATCGCTCGGGATTCACCCTGTGCTTCGAGGATCTTGGCCTGCGCCGAACCCTCTGCGCGAAGGATCGCGGACTGCTTTTCACCCTCGGCCGTCAAGATGGCGGACTGCTTCACGCCCTCTGCGGTCAGGATCGCCGCACGGCGATCACGCTCGGCGCGCATCTGCTGCTCCATCGCGGACTGAACAGTTGCCGGCGGATCAATTGCCTTGAGCTCGACTCGCGACACGCGGATGCCCCAGCGGCCGGTGGCCTCATCGAGCACGCCACGCAGCTGACCATTGATCTGGTCTCGGCCGGTCAGCGCCTGCTCCATGTCCATCGAACCGATGATGTTACGCAGTGTGGTCACGGCGAGCTGCTCGATAGCGGACATCGGATCGGCGATCTCGTACGTCGCCGCCTCGGGCTGAGTGACCTGGTAGTAAATAACCGTGTCAATGTTGACCACGATGTTATCCGAGGTAATCACCGGCTGCGGCGGGAAGGGAACGACCTGCTCACGCATATCGATGCGCTGGCGGACCGAATCAAAGAACGGGATCAGGAAGTGCAGGCCCGGGCGCAGCGTCTTGTTGTACTTACCAAGACGCTCGATGATCACCGTAAAGCCCTGGTGCACCTGAATAACGGACTTCGCGATTGCGACGACAACGAGGAGCGCCAAAATCGCGAGGAATACGAGAAGAACAACGTTGGTGTCTCCCATTGAGTCCTACTTTCTTTCTTCTTATCGAAACTTAATTGGTTGCGTCTGGGTGGAACGGCTGAACGATCGCACGAGCGCCTTCAACGTTTTGAACGACGACGGTCGTGCCCTCCGCGATGGCGGCACCGTAGGTCTTGGCGCTCCACACGTCACCGCCGATCTTGACGCGGCCAGCCTTGGTGTCGATGTCAGTAAGCGCGTGGCCGATCTGGCCGGTCATCGCGTAGACGTTGGAGTCGCCTGTCGATGAGTCGTTGACAAACTTTCGAGCCCACGGACGCACGAAGCCAATGCCGAGAACAGACACAATCGCAAAGACGACGATCTGGATGACGAGCGAATCGGTAAAAGCAGCGGAGGTTATCGTAGCTGCGAGCGTTCCGGCTGCGAACATCATGAACAGGAAGTCCACAGTAAGAGTTTCAGCGATCAGCAAGACGAGCGTAATGATCGCCCAAATTCCCCATGCCATGTGTGTCCCCTAGCGTTGTGCATTGATTACGTTCAGTGTACCTGCTCGCCACGCGGGAGTGCTCCACCCGCAGGGGGAATTGTTCCCAGTAGGAAGTGGCAGAAAGCGCTAGCCTTCTGCCACGTTCAGCAATGAGCCGGTAGGCGCGCTATCGCGCCGAGCGAGCCGAATAGCGGCCCTCATCGAGTGTGACGTTGACGTCGACTCCGAAGACCGACGAGAGCGTCTCCGACGTCATGACCTCATCGAGTTCACCCTCGGCCGCCACCTTTCCGTCCTTGAGCAGGAGCCCGTGGGTAAACCCTTGCGGAATATCCTCCACGTGATGGGTCACGAGAACCATGACGGGCGCGTACTGCGCGTGCGCGAGGTCGGACAGCGAGGCCAGCAGGTTCTCGCGACCTCCGAGGTCTAGCCCGGAGGCTGGCTCATCGAGGATGAGGATTTCCGGATCCGGCATGAGAGCACGCGCGATACCCACGCGCTTCTTCTCACCGGACGACAGCGTTCCCCAGCGGCGGTCCGCCAAGTCCTTCACGCCGAGCACGTCGAGAAGCTCGAGCGCACGGTCGTCGTCGAGATCCTCGTATTCTTCACGCCACTTGCCGATCACGCCGTAGGCGCCGGTGCGAACGACGTCGAGAACGCGCTCGCGATCGTTGATGCGCTGGTCGAGTGCGGAGGACGCGAGTCCAACCAGCGGGTGTAGTTCAGCGACGTCGACCTTGCCGAGCGTTTCGCCGATGATGGCGACCGTCCCCTCGGTGGGGTGAAGGCGACCGGACACGAGTCTGATGAGGGTCGTTTTTCCCGCGCCGTTCGGGCCAAGTACCACCCAGCGCTGCCCTTCATTGACCGACCAATCAACGCCGTCGATAATGTTACGTCCGCCGCGGCGAACTACTACGTCACTTACGTTTAAGACATCTCCCATGGAACCAACCCTAGTTCAAAGGTGGGCCGGCGTGCGCGACTGCACGCACGG
>NZ_JBHWPL010000042.1:0-49645 GCF_043424875.1 Trueperella sp.
GATGTCCTCACCCAAAGCCGCTTCCAAACCGTAGACGACCCCGGAACCGAGGTGAACGACGAACCTCTGGAACTCAGCGCCTAACCCCTAAACCCAACAAAACGAAGGAAACCCCGCCACACCACCTAAAGGGACTTGACCCGTTCGTATTCCGAAGTATGTGTTGGAGCAGGCTCTTGATGAGTGTTTCAACTTCTTGTGCTGCGGCGCCAATCTTGACTGTGAGCTCCAGTTTCACGCCCAAACGACTACTCTTCGCCACGAATGGGATCCGGGACTCGCCAAAGATGACGTCGACTCCCTTCCCTGCCTTGCGAAAGTTGGAACTGGCACGGCAACGCTCTCCGAAAGCGGATAGCCAGAACTAGGCGTTCCAAGGTAAGAACGCAATTGCCGTGGAGGTTGCTGGTGGATCTAAGTAGGCCGTCCACGCGGTGGCCGAGGGGATAATCCGAGGACGTTGATCCATCGGGGCGCCTTAGTCCGATCAAGACTGCTCGCCGGGGACATGTGGTTCGCGTGTTTTTACGAATTCGGCTATTATACCACGCCAGACTTCCCTGAGCCTACCTATCAGTGAGATCTAGTTCAAAGATTGGCATTCTCGCATTCGTTTCACGTGAAACACCTGAACGCATTGCACAAACGTGTGTCGAAATTGTGCCGAAACGTGTCGGCGGTACTGCGCTGCACTCGCCGTGCGCTAGGAAGGGTGTTTGAGCGTGTTCGGTTCTCGCCGATGTGCCTATCGATTCCAATGGTGGTCTTTGTGAGGTTAAAAGGTCAACGGTGAATGAAATCTGCGCTTAGCTGGGTATCTCGTGCTTCATAAGTGCCGTCTCACGTTAATATTTTGGTTTTGCTCGATCGACACGACCACAGATCTGCGTTGATTTGGATGCGTCTCGGAAGATCACTTGAGGCGCTTCAGGTGCCAGTCTGCTGCCGTATCGTTTCACGTGAAACATTGACGTGGACGTCTGTCGCTCTGCCTCTAGGATCCGCCACATGAGCACGAAAGATCTATGCGCTCGTAATCGATCACGCGATTTTAGATGGAATTTGCGCCAGAAGTATGCCGGAGGCCTCAATTTGTGACCCGCCCGTTTCACTCGAAGCGCAGCTAATGATTCGCGTGAAACGGGGCGGAGCTATCTTTCCTCTAGCCGGCTGCGCTACCCCAGGCGGACAATCTCTTGATTCAGTTGGCCAAAATGTTTCGTCCGGCTGACCGGCTGATGGGGTTTAGAGTGCAATCTTGTCCAGTTCGAACCCACGGGGCCTTCAGTGATTTGCGCTTTGCTGTGAGTTCGGGGCGTTCCAAACGTGATTGAGTTCGAAAACTTGCATACCGAACGAACCGCGATATGTTTCACGTGAAACATATCGCGGAAAAGTCTCGACGACAGACAGGCGAATCACATTGAGGCGCCTATAAGACTGCTTATCCACACCCGGGAGGGCGCTCACCTGAGAAAGTGCGGACTCCGTTAGACTAGGAACTCTAGATGACCATAAGGAGTCAATGTGGCAGATCCCAGACGCGAAGCGGAACGGCGCAGAAATGCACACCCGCCGAAGCGCAGCTTCCAAGACCAGTTTTCTGATGATACGTCTCCGGTTGGAGCTGAGCTCGTCCGTGATCGTGAGACCCTAAAAAGCCTTTCTGGCAAGAAGCTACCGAAGCCACAGGAAACTCGGATCATGACCGTCGCCAATCAAAAGGGCGGGGTTGGCAAAACAACCACCGCGGTCAACGTCGCAGCAGGTCTAGCTCTTGGCGGGTTGCGAGTCGTGGTCATCGATGCGGACCCCCAGGGGAATGCGTCAACTGCGCTCGGCGTCGATCATTCTGCCGGCACGCCATCCCTTCACGACGTCATTATCGGCGATTTGTCCATTTGTGATGTACTGAAAGAGTGCCCCCACGTAGAGAATCTGTGGGTCGTCCCGTCGACGATCGATCTGTCGTCCGCTGAGATTTCTCTCGTGCTTGAAAATGGCCGCGAGTTCCGACTCAAGAACGCCATCGACGAGGCCGATCTCGACGTCGATTACATCATCATTGACTGTCCGCCGAGTTTAGGCTTGCTCACGCTGAACTCCCTGGTCGCTGCGAAGGAGGTACTCATTCCCATACAGACTGAGTACTACGCCCTCGAAGGTCTTACCCAGCTGATTAATACGATCAATGTAGTGAAGCAGTCAACGAATGCGGAACTTGAAGTATCAACCATTCTGCTCACGATGTATGACAAGCGAACTAACCTGGCCCAGGAAGTCGCCAGCGATGTGCGAGCACACTTCCCGGAGGAGACCCTAGACGTCGAGATTCCACGAAACGTTAAGATTTCCGAAGCCCCAAGCTACGAGCAGACGGTTCTTACTTACGATCCACGGTCGGCGGGCGCTGTTGCGTACCTCGCTGCCGCGCACGAAATCGCACAAAGGCATTAATCACGCGCCACGATGACGTGGCCCCACGCATTGGAGTTGCAACATGGCAGAAAAAAGAAGAGGTCTCGGCCGAGGATTGGGCGCGCTGTTCCCTGAGGAACAGAAGGAAATAAAGAGTCGCGCGATAGACGTGTTCTTCAGTTCACCTCAGGCACCCGCGGAGGAACAAGGCTCTGACCTGCGGAAACGGCGAGAAGATACGGCAGAACCGGCCGGTGAAAAGTCCGCACGTACGGAGCAGGTACAGGAGAATCCTGACGGGCAGCCGGACGCGCAGAAGACTCCCGCGAAGGCAACAGCGCAGAAGAAGGCGCCCGGGAAGTCGGCAGCAAAAGGAACGTCCACCAAGAAGGGTGCGACCGCGAAGACTGCGACCTCGAAGAGCACTGCCGGCGCGAAAGCGAAGGAAACAGGCAAGGCCGCGAAGACGCCGTCGTTGACTCCGGCGACGAACCAGTCGTCCGCAGATGAAGGACTCGTACCGGTTCCGGGTGCCACGTTCGGGGAAATCGTCGTCAATGAGATCATTCCGAATACGCGGCAGCCGCGAGAGATCTTCGACGAGGATGAACTTCAAGAACTCGCAGACTCGATCGGGGAGGTCGGAGTACTCCAGCCGATCGTCATTCGTCCTCTGTCGGAGCCCGTGGCCGATGCCCCCGAGGCGCGCTACGAGCTCATTATGGGCGAGCGCAGATGGCGAGCTTCGCAGCTGGCCGGAAAAGAAACGATTCCGGCAATTGTTCGCCGGACCGAGGATTCGGATCTCCTCCGAGACGCACTGTTGGAGAACCTCCACAGGTCGAACCTCAACGCGCTCGAAGAGGCGGCCGCGTATCAGCAGCTTCTCGACGACTTCCAGTGCACGCAGGAGGAACTATCCCGACGCATCGCGAGGTCGCGTCCGCAGATTTCCAACACGCTGCGCCTACTCAAGCTGCCTCCTCTTGTGCAGCGTCGCGTCGCGGCGGGTGTTCTTTCCGCAGGTCACGCGCGTGCGCTGCTCGGTCTTCAGGATCCGGCTGCGATGGAACGACTCGCGCAGCGCATCGTTGCCGAGGGATTGTCTGTGCGCCAGGTCGAGGAAATTGTGGCGATTGGCGACGACACGACGCCCTCGCGCCCACATGGGGCACGCCGCGGCCGGCACGAAGAAGAGCTCAACGAGCTCGCTGGCCGCCTGTCTGACCGATTCAATACCCGAGTCAAGGTCAACCTTGGCGTCACCAAGGGGCGAATCGCCATCGAGTTCGCCACGATTGAAGACCTCAACCGGATTCTCGGCAACCTTGACGAGGAAAAGGTGGACGTTGAGGACGGGTCGGCCGCGAACTAGCCGACTGGCTGGGACCTCGCCCGAGCCGTTACTACGCCCGAGCCGTTACTTCTGCCCTTCGTCGGCGGACACGGCCGCCGTCTTGAGGATGTCGAGGTAGATATCGTCGAGTGAGCGATCTTGTTGGCGGGCCATCGCCGCGGCAGCCTGCGGAAAGATCGACGTCTCGGTCATGCCCGGCGCGATGTTGACGTCGAGGAACCAGGCCTCGCCGTCGTCGTCGACGATGATGTCGGTACGAGAGTAGTGGCGCAAGCCGAGCGACTCGTGAACGGCTTCGGCCATCTCCATGACCTTCTTGTGCGTCTCGTCGACGTCGTTTTCGATGATGTACTCGACGCGCCCGGGGTTGTACCGAGCGTCGTAATCGTAGGGGCCGGTCGCGTTGATCTCGACGGGAGGCAGCGCCTTCGGGCCGTCGCCGAGGTCAGCCACGGCCACGCCGAACTCGCGCCCGGAGATGTACTGCTGGATGAGCGCTACCTCGCCGTAGGCGAAGCAGTCGACCATCGCCCCGGGGAGCTGCGCGCGGTCCTCGACGATCGATAGGCCCATGGAGGAGCCCGCCTGGGTCGGCTTGACGACCAGCGGGAATGAGAAGCGATCTTCCACCAGATTCAAAATATTTCCGACGCCGACCTCGCGGAACAGTGTCTGGGGAAGCGCGGTCGAATCCGGAACACGTAAACCGGCCTTCGCCAGCACCGACGATGCAACGGACTTATCCGAGGCCAAGCGGCACCCGTACGATTCGGTCCCGACGAACGGCACGCCTGCGAGAACGAGGAGATCCTGGAGCGAGCCGTCTTCGCCGATCGATCCGTGGACGAGCGGCCACGCGACGTCGGGCTCGATGGCGTCCAGGCGCTGGAGGAGTTGGGCATCGACGTCGAGAACCTTCGCCTGAATGCCGGACGTTCGCAGCGACTCCGCCACGCGACGGCCAGAATTCAGCGAGATCTCGCGCTCGTGGGTCAGGCCGCCTGCAAGAACTGCAACAGTCATCGGTCCCATGTTTACCTACCTTAGATTTGAATTCGGTGTTTCGACGCCGGTGTCGGTGTGCCGGTTGGGGTTGCCAAACATCTCCACGGTCTCGAGCTCGCTCTCGATCACGGTGGACAGCCTGCGCACGCCCTCCTCGATGCGTTCGGGCGTGGGGTAGCAGAAGGAGAGTCTCATGTGGTCCGAGCCCTGACCGTCTGCGTAAAACGCGGTACCTGAAACGTAGGCAACAAGGTTGGTAGTTGCGCGCGGGAGCATGGCTTTCGCGTCGATGCCGTCGGGAACCTTCACCCAGGTGTAGAAGCCGCCCTCGGGAACGTTCCACGAGGCCTGCGGCAGGTACTTGTCCAGTGCGGCGGTCATGGCATCGCGACGCTCGCGATACATGGAGCGGTACTCCTTGATCTGCGCCATCCAATCGTAGGTGCGCAGGTACTCGGAGATCGATAGCTGACCCATCTTCGTCGGCGAAAGAACGGCGTTTTCATTGGCAAGGACGAGGCGCTGCGTCACGGCGTGATTGGCGAGCGCCCAGCCCACGCGGTACCCCGGAGCGAACGTCTTCGAGAACGAGCCGAGGTAGATGACGCCGTCGGGATTCAGGCGCTGAAGCGGGGTCATCGTCTGGTCGTTGAATCCCAGCATGCCGTAGGGATTGTCCTCGAGAATGAGCACGTGGTGGCGCTCGCAGATCTCCACGATCTGCGGCCGGCGCTCCGGAGACATCGATACTCCGGCGGGATTATGGAAGTTCGGTACCGTGTAGAGGAACTTGACTTCGCGGCCCTCGCGCTCGAGCTTTGTCAGGGTGTCCTCGAGCGCCTCGGGAATGAGCCCATCCTTGTCGAGCGGCACGTGAACCACATTGGCCTGATATGCGCGGAACACACCCAGCGCACCAACATACGACGGCGCCTCGGCCACGATCACATCGCCCGGGTTAATAAAGATCTGGGTGATGATGTCGAGTGCCTGCTGGGAGCCAGTGGTAATCGTGATGTCATCCGGATGCGCGCGAATGCCCTCGGGGCGCATGATCTCCACGATCATCTCGCGCAGTTCCTCTTCGCCCTGGCCGCCGCCATACTGCAGCACCTGCGGGCCTCGCTCACGCAAGAGCTTCGCCGTCATCTCGGCAAGGAAATCGAGCGGCAGCCCCTCAATATTGGGCATGCCACCGGCAAGCGAGACGACTTCGGGGCGGTTCGCCACCGCGAACAGGGAGCGCGTCTCGGACTGCTTCATCCCAAGCGCTCGGTCAGCGTAACGATCAAACCAGGGGTCAAGGCGCGTGCCCGAACCCGTTGATGCATCCAGTTTGCTCGCGATACGCGAATCGTTCATTGGTCTCCCGGCTTTCGATCGAAGTCAGTTAGACGTTACCACCGAATTTGGCCGGATTGATTGAACGATATCGACGACTTCGCGTTCCGAAGTTAGGCCTGAAGCCCGGCGAGGTACTCCTCGGCGTCCAGCGCTGCCTTGGCTCCCGTGCCGGCGGCCGTGATGGCCTGCTGGTAGTGGGAGTCGACGACGTCGCCACAGGCGAAAACGCCCGGGAGCGAGGTTGCCGTGGAAGGTTCGTCGACGACGATGTAGCCGGCGTCGTCGAGCTTCAACGCGCCCTGAAGCAACTCGGTACGCGGCTCGTGGCCGATGGCAACGAACATGCCGGAGACGGGCAGGTCGCTCGTTTCGCCGGTCTCGTTGTTGCGCAGGGTGAGCGATTCGAGCTTGGTCTCGCCGTTGATCTTTTCCACAACGGAGTTCCAGTGCATGACGACCTTGTCGTTCGCGAGCAGACGATCGGCCATGATTTGCGAGGCGCGAAGCTCGTCGCGGCGGTGGATCACGTGCACGGTGGAGCCGAAGCGCGAGAGGAACTGGGCCTCGGTCACGGCGGAATCGCCGCCGCCGATCACGGCGATCTCGCGGTCCTTGAAGAAGAAGCCGTCGCAGGTGGCGCAGTACGAGACGCCCTTGCCGGTGTAGAGCTCTTCGCCCTCGAGACCGAGCTTCTTGTAGTCCGAGCCAACGGCGAGGATGACGGCGCGGGCGAGGTAGGTTTCCTCGTCGGTGCGGATCTCCTTGACGTCGCCGTCGAGCTTCATCTCCACCGCGTCTTCGTAGCGCATGTCGGTGCCGAAGCGCACGGCCTGCTCTTCAAACTTCTGCATGAGCTCGGGGCCCATGATGCCCTCGGGCCAGCCGGGGAAGTTCTCGACTTCGGTGGTGGTCATGAGCGCGCCACCGGCGTTGAGGGTTCCCGCGAGCAGGACGGGGTTCAGGCCAGCGCGTGCGGTGTAGATGGCTGCCGTCCATCCGGCGGGGCCGGAGCCGACGATAACGACGTCGTGAATCTTGGTCACAATTCCTCTTTCTCAGGTGCCTGCGTCGAGGCGCCTCTCGTGTGCTCTAGTTCAGTGTGCTCTAGTTCAGCGTGATCTCGTTGAGAATGATCTGGTTTCCACCCGATGCATTCTGCGGAAGTTCGGTAATCCAGATGACGAACGAGCTCGCCGTGAGTGGCTCCTCGAGCGTCATGGTCGTCGGGTTTCCGGCGATCGGCCCTTCGGCCACCACCTTGCCTGACGATGGTGCATCTAGAACGGTATCGCGGATCTGAATATTCCCGCCTGTGCCGGCGACGTCGAGGACGACCTCCGTCACCGTGGCCGGCTCGGCCAGCTCAATGTGGAGGCCGATGCCCGACATCGGGTCCATTGTGGAGGAGACGTACGTCCACGATTGCCAGGCGGTAGCAGGATTTCCGTCGACGGCGTTGGGTACCGTTCCCGGGCTGTCCTGTTGCGCTGGGTCGATTCCCGCAATCATGCCCGCGTCGGGGGAAACGAGCGTGGCCGAAGCGATGACCGGTTCCGCGGCGGGTGCCGGTTCGGGTTCGCCGCCCGGCTCTTCGCCGGGTTCGCCTGCCGCCGGGTCCTCGGGCGCCGCGGTGGTGATGTCGGAATCGGGATTCGTGAGCGTGACCGGGTCGAACGGCGCCGTAAGGGCGCGGAAGCCGATCCAGCCGAGCGCGATCACGGCGATGGCGAAGAGAGCGAGCACGACGCGAGACGCGTCGAAGGTCCGGCCGCGCTCCTCCTCGTAACTATCGAGCGCCGCGGCGCGGGCACTGGCCTTCTCACGGCGGGCCTGTTCGGACGCTGCGGCTTTGTTGGGATCGAGTTTGGGAGTGCGGATCTTCCGCTGCGGTGTGGCGGCTGCGCTCGCGGTTGCTGCGGCTGGCGCAGCAGCAACGAAAGGAAAATCGTCGTCGAAGCGTTGTGCCAGACTCAGGCGCTCGGGATGCTCGCGGTGCTCGGTTTCGTCCAGGTGCACAGTCTCGTCCAGATGCTCTGTCTGGTTCAGGTCTTCGGGCGGCACCGTGCCGTCGGCTGCCTCGTCGGAGAGTTCGATCGGTGTGATCGCCACGGTCTCGTCCGTTGCGTCGGAGGGCTGGGTGGTGCCGGCAAACTCGGACTCGGGTGCTGCGGCTTCCGGCTCAGGTTCAGACGGAAGCGGTTCGGGCGTCGGAACAGTCGATAGACCCGGCCACGCAGCGGCGACGCCGGTTTCGACGTTGCTGTCAAGTCCGAGCTCCTCGTCAATGAGGGCCTTGACCTCATCGGGAGTGGACGCTCGCGGCTGTTCGCTGGTTGGTTCGGAGGCCGGCTCGGTCTGTTCGCCAGCCGACTCCGCCTCTTCACCGGTCGACCCAGTCTCCTCACTAGCTGCTTCCGCCTCTTCGTCGGCTGCGGAGTCAGCCTCGCCATCGACCCCGAGGTCAGCAAACTCTTGGGTTGCGTCCGGGTCGGGGCCATCGGACACGGCAACGGCCGCAGCGGCACCCGCCGGTCCAGCGAGCGCCGGCCACTGCGCCGGGAGGGAGGGCCGGCCGGAATCGTCGTCGTAGAAGATGAGGGTGTCGTCGCTGGTGGGCGCGGCGTCGTCGACGGTGACCGTGTCGGAGAACTCGAGCGGCTCCGGATCGCTCGGATCGGGAAGCGCGTCAAGGTGGATGTCGCCCCACGGCACGAGGCGGCGCGTGAGGTCGGAGGGGGACGCCGCGCCGTCGCCGTCGCGCTCGTTCGCCAAGGTCGTGGCCACGTGCTGGGGAAGATCGAGGTTCGCCGCATCGGCGATGGCGGCGTCGTGCTCGGAGGGATCGGGCAGGTCGCGGCCCAGCAGGAGCGAGGCGAGCAGGACGGTCAGGCCGCGCGCCTCATCGCGATCGATCTCGGAAGCATCCTTCGACGTATCGGCGCCGACCAGCGCCGCGTACACGCCAAGGCCGTCGACCACCACGTCGCCCTCCGGCGTCAGGAAAATCGCCTCCGCCTTCGGATACAGGTGGCGCACCCCGCGGCGTGCACCGGTCGCAATCACGCTGGTCACCTCGCCGATGATGGCGTGTACCTGATCGGCCGGCAGTGGCTCGCCCGTCAGATAATCGGCAAGCGGACGGCCCGGCGGGATCTCGGTGATGTAGGCGTGGTCGGCGTCGGCAACAACCTGCACGATGGCAACCAGATGCGGATCCGACACGAGAGCGGCTCGGCGCGCGGCGTCGGCAACTGCGCCGCCCTGATCGGCGTCGGGATCAATGACGACGGCGCGAACCTGGCGCGCCAACGCGATGTCACGAGCGATCCACGCCGTGGCGTTGCCGAAACTGGGCTGGTACTCATATGGACGCGCGAGGTCGAAGCGCCCCGCGATCCGCTGCCCTGCCCGCGCGTATGAACTGCTCACTCGTCAACTCCCGGTGTCATCCACATAGTTCTGCCAAGTCTATCTCTCAATGGGACTTCCTAGCGTCTCATCGCCTTGTCGCCGCAACAAAATCGTCCGGCTCCACGGGCTCCGATCGGCGCCCGTCGCGGATCGAGCGGATCAGGCCGATGAGGAAGACGGCCGCCACGAGCCCGGCGATGACCACCGTGCCCACATTCTCCCAATCGGCGCGCACCCGCACGTGCAGTGTATCGGGGCTTCCCACGAGGTCGCCCGCCGCGTTGGTCACCATCACGTCCACGTCCACGTTGCCCGAGCCGCGCGCTTCGACGGGCACGGACACGGTGGTGGTGGCAGACGCCGGCAGATGCACCTCCACCGGCGCGGGCGCCTCGAGGCGAATATCGGGAGTATCGAGGTGAACGACGACGTCCACCGCCGCCGTAAACTCATTCGTCACCTGAATCGGCAGTGCCGAGCTCTCGGAGATCATATTGATCGTCGACGACGTATTAACCGTTATCGCCGTCATCTGCGCCTGCGTGGGGGCGAGGCCGATGATGTTCGCGTTGCGCCCGGAGGGGTCGGCGCGCCACGCGATGGACAGGAGCCGGTCCGCGCGGTCGGCGGCCTCGGCCACGAGCTCGCCGCCGTCCTCGAAGACCATGGCGAGCTTCTCGAACTCGGCGAGGCCCGCCTCGATGCGGTCGAGATCCTCGGCGCTGATCGCACCCTGCAGGAGCGCGTCGGTCTCGACGAACGCGCGCTTGACGGACGAGCGCTCGCCGCCCGCGATCTGCGAGAGCGACGACGGTTCGATCCACGGGGCGTCCAGCATGGCGAGGGCGGCTTCGCGCGCCGCCTCGTCGCTATCGCGTTTAACGACGACGGCGACCGGGCGCGGATCGTTCGGACGCTGGCGGTGGTGAACGGCGGACAGCGCGACGGCGACTTGGCGCGAGTCAATCGTGTCGAGCTCGAGGCCCGGGAAGTCGCCGACGATGAGGTTGCCCGCGAGCGCGGAGCTCATCGCGGAATGCGTGGCGATGGCGGGAGTCTCCTCGGGCAGCGCGATCGTGGTCAGCGCGCCCGGGGTGTAGGTGAGGGCGTCGACGGGTTTGAACACGGCGTCGGGAATGAGGAGCATCATCTCGAGGTCGGCCGCGAACTCGATCGTTTTTAGGCTCGGCGCGCTCGCGGGAAGGAAGACGGACTCGTCCACAAATTCTTGCGCCTGCGCGAGGCGGCCGGCGTCGGCGAGAGCCGCGATATCGGCGTCGTACATGGGAAGGGAGAGCCGCTCGGCGGTTGCGGGGCGGCCCGGGAAACGTGGGTCGGCGATCATGGTGACCCCGTCGTGGTCCCAGGAGTCGACGAACGCGGCTGCACTGCTGTCTCCGGTGTTGTCCGCGTTGTCGTCGTCGCTGGCGTCGTGCGAGAGGAGGATGTTGGCCGGGTCATCGGCGACGATGCTGCGGTCAACGCCCGGCACGACGACGGTGGCCGGGTAGGGCGTGACCGGGTGGTCGGTGGCCGCGACGATCATCGTGCGGTCGGAGACCGTATCGGAATCGGTGACGGCGCGGACCTCGATGCCGCGTGGGCCCCAGGTGAATTCGGCGGTGGCCCACGGCAGGTACTCGCGGTCGATGGTGAAGGTGTGGTTCATCGTGCGGCCCGGCAGCACCCGCATGTCGGCGGGGACCGAGGCGATGAAGCGCGCGGGGGAGACGCCGTCCATCCAGTAGTAGACGGACGTATCGGAGATGGCGGTGCTGGATTGGGCGAAGAGATCGAACTCGTGGACAGTGACGGGTTCGGAGCCGTTGTTGGTGTAGGCGATGGTGAGGGTCAGATCGTCGCCGACCTCGAGCACGGGTTCGGAGACGTCGGTGATGGTGAGGGTGTCGGCGGCATCATCACGCGTGGCCGCTGCGGGCGCTGCGGGCACTGCGGTCATAAGCACGGTGGCCATGAGTACGGTGGCCATGAGCATCGCGGCGACGCGCGCCGCGCTGGAGCGAACCGCGGCCATGCGTAGGCGTCTCATTGATCGTCCCCGTACAGTAGCGCTCGGGCCATTCCGATGATGCGTCGCTCGTTGGGGTAGGCGAGTCGGGCTGAGACCTTGTCGATCCGCACCCATTCAACCTTTTCTGCCTCTTGGTCGGGATCGTTATCCACAGTCAGGTGCCCAGAGAGCGCCTCGAGGAGGAAGTGGTGGACGATCTTGTGGACGCGCCGGTCCGTGCCGGAAAACCAGTAGTCGATGGACGACAGGTGCAGCAGCACCCGCCCGAAAATGCCCGTTTCCTCAGCAACCTCGCGCACGGCCGCCTCTTCGGCGGTCTCGGCGCCCTCGAGATGGCCCTTGGGAAGGCACCATTCGAGGCGCCCGCCCCGGTTCCGCCGCGCGATGACGGCCACGTAGGCATGCCCGTGTTGGACCGAGACGATCACGCCACCGGCCGACGTCTCATTGACGACCGGCAACGGACGCCGATGGCGAACCACCGTGCGTCTTCGGCGCGGGCCCTTCGGGGGAGGGGCCGGAAATCTTCTCGACATAATGTATCTACTGTAGTGATCTAGGTCTGCGGGTATGCTTTCGCGCTTGCTTATCTGGCACCCTTAAGGGGTGAGAAACAAACGCGAGACCACTTCCCATCAGACGACGGCTAGCGCTGACGTCAATCAGCGTGCCCAGCTTCTCGGTCAGGGACAGCGAACCCTGGCCGAGCTGCCGCAGGCAATTGTTGAACTGGGATCTATTTTCGCACGTTCTGGACACGAATTGGCATTGGTTGGTGGCCCAGTTCGCGACGCTTTCCTGGGACTGCCGGTTCATGACTTCGATTTCACGACG
Source organism: Trueperella sp. (assembly GCF_043424875.1). Lineage (NCBI taxonomy): Bacteria > Bacillati > Actinomycetota > Actinomycetes > Actinomycetales > Actinomycetaceae > Trueperella > Trueperella sp. Next base: position 12,402 of record NZ_JBHWPL010000042.1, read on the forward strand.
TCGGCGCGCCCGGATGACACGCAGGCTCTGCTTGATGAGTGGGGTGATTCGACGTGGGATGTCGGGAAGGCTTTTGGCACGATCGGCGCGGCCCGAGACGGGCTCGTGGTCGAGGTGACGACCTACCGGACGGAGAGCTACGTCCCGTCGTCGCGCAAGCCCGAGGTCGTCTACGGCGATACGCTCGAGGGCGATCTCACGCGCCGCGATTTCACGGTGAACTCGATGGCCGTGCGCCTTCCGGAGATGGAGCTCGTGGATCCCACCGGCGGGCTGGACGACCTGATCGACGGCGTGCTGGAGACGCCGGCGCCCGCGGAGCAGTCTTTCGACGACGACCCGCTGCGCATCATGCGCGCCTGCCGCTTCGTGTCTCAGCTCAACTTCTACGTGTCCGAATCGGTCATGAAGGCGATGTCGGACATGGCCGATCGCCTCGAGATCGTCTCGGTCGAGCGCGTGCAGGCCGAACTGGAACGGCTCATGATCGGACGCAACCCGCGCGCGGGCCTCGAGCTCATGGTCGAAACCGGTGTTGCCGCCGTCGTGCTCCCCGAGCTTGCCGACCTTCAGGAGACGGTGGACGAACACGGCCGCCACAAGGACGTCTACGAGCACACCCTCACCGTGCTCGACCGGGCGATTGCACTGGAAACCGACGCCGACGGGCCGGTTCCGGGCCCGGATTTCGTGTTGCGGTTCGCGGCCATCATGCACGATATCGGCAAGCCCGCCACGCGCACGTTCGAACCCGATGGCACGGTCTCGTTCCACGCGCACGACATCGTTGGGGCGCGCATGACGCGCAAGCGGATGAGGCACCTGCGTTTTGATAAGGCGACGACGAAGGCCGTCTCGCGACTCGTGGAGCTGCACCTGCGCTTCCACGGCTATGGCGAGCAGAAGTGGTCGGACTCGGCCGTGCGCCGGTACGTCACCGATGCGGGCCCGCTGGTCGAGCGCCTGAACCGCCTGACGCGCGCGGATGTGACCACGCAAAACCGCCGCAAGGCGCGGTGGCTCGCGGCAGGGATGGATGACCTCGAGCGCCGCATCGCCGAGCTCAAGGAGAAGGAAGAGATCGACGCAATCCGCCCCGATCTGGACGGCACGCAGATCATGGAGTTGCTCGGGCTGACCCCCGGGCGCGAGGTCGGTAAAGCCCGCGCCTACCTGCTGGAGCTGCGAATGGAGGAGGGCCCGCTCGGCGAGGACGAGGCCACGAAGCGCCTTCTTGCTTGGTGGGAGACTCAGCGCGATGAGTGACGGAGCTAGCGAGCACGGCGAGGTCCACCGCCGCGAGAAGCTCGGGCTGATCGACCAGCTCAGATGGGTGATGCGGTATCCGAAGTACCGCAAGCTGCTCGCGATCCGTCTGGTTTCGCAGGCCGGCGACGGCATGTTCCAGGTCGGGCTCGCCACGCTGTTCTTCTTCAATCCCCAAAACGCGACGACGGCGGGCGGTGTGGCGGCCGCGTTCGCGGTGCTGCTGCTGCCGTTCACGATCGTCGGGCCATTCGCGGGGCCGCTACTCGATCGATGGAGCCGACGAAATGTGCTCCACTACGCGAATCTCGTGCGCGTGGGGCTCGCGCTCATCCTGGCGGTGCTGATCTTCGCCGTGCCCACGCACTGGGTGATCTACGTACTCGCGCTGGTCACGCTCGGCGTGAACCGATTCCTGCTCTCCGCGCTCTCGGCTGGCCAGCCGCACACCTTACCCACGCACCTGCTGGTCATGGCAAATTCGATCACGCCGACTTTGGGCTCCGTCTCGGCGGTGCTCGGCGGTGCGCTCGGGCTCGTGCTGAGTTGGGTCTCCACCGAGGCGCTGCGCAACGCGATTGCGCTGGTCATGGCCGCGATCATCTTCGCGGCGGCGGCCGTGTTGGCGCTGCGGCTGGAGCGCTGGGAACTCGGCCCGGACGAGAAGCCCACGACGAGCCTCACACAGGATTTCCGCAAGGTACTGCGCAGGATGACCGACGGCGTCGTCTATCTCACCCGGCGCGGAACGCCCATGTACGGGCTTGGCATCATGGCAATTCACCGGTTCCTGTACGGCGTGAACTTCATCGCGCTGCTGCTTATTTCGCGAAATCTGCTGTCGGATCCGATGGACGCCGACGCCGGCCTGGCCACGTTCGCACTGGTGGCGGGGGTGTCGCTGGTCGGTAACGGGCTGGCGATCGTGTTGACGCCGACGATGTACCAGTGGATGTCGCCGTCGACGTGGATCCTCGCGTGCCTTGGCATCTCGGTCATCTCGCAGGCGCTGCTCATCGTCACCTACCGTGCGCCGCTCATTTTCGTCTCGGCAATCTTGCTGGGGCTCGGGGTGCAGGGCGCGAAGATCGCCGTCGACACCATTGTTCAAGCCGATACCGCCGACGCCTACCGCGGGCGCGCGTTCGCACTGTACGACATGATGTATAACGCCGCCTTCGTGGGCGCCGCCGTGCTCGCCGCGCTCGCACTGCCCGATACCGGCTGGGCGCCCGGCGTCTTCGCAGGTCTCGCCGCCACGTACGTGCTCGCGGCGGGCTGGTACTGGGTCAAGGTGAAGGGCGTGAACTTCCGCCCGCGGGCGGTCGGGGCCGACTCGGTGTAGGCGCGCCGTATGAGGGTGGCTTCATATGAAAGTGAGAAGATAGGTTCATGACGAACGAGGATTCGGAGATCACCGGCGAACGTGCAGCGAGCGGCAGCTCTCCCGCGGGTTCAGGCGGCAGCTCTCCCGCAGGTTCAGCCGCCGGCGCGCCCGTAGCGGGCACGCCGGAACGTGAAGCCACGAGCGATCACGCGTCGGACGACAAGCGCAAGTCCGTCGTCGACGAACCTGCGATCGCGCACCCAGAAGACACGGAAACGTCCGGGTTCATGATCCTCGGGGTGCTTGCCCTGATGGCCGTCGTCGGCGCCGGGCTGCACAGCATCGCCCCGGTGTTCACGCCGATCTTCTTGGCGCTGACCCTCGTCTTGGCCGTTCGCCCAGTGGGTCAGAAGATGATCGCGAAGGGCTCGCCGGCGTGGCTGGCGGCGATGGTCGTCATCCTCGTGCTGATCGTCATCGTGTTCGGCCTGCTCGGCGTGACGATCCTGCTGCTCACGCCCGTGCCGCAGACGCTCATGAACTATTCAGTGAACTTCGAGGCCACCACCAATCAATTCCTTCAGTGGCTTGCCGACCGCGGCGTGGAAAACCTCGATCTCACCAACTTCGTGGACCAGATCAACTTCAACTCGATCATCGGCTTGGCGTGGGAGCTCGTCGATCGGATGTCCTCGTTCGGCGGGCTCATCGCGATCGTCATCGTCGCGGCCTTCTTCATTACGATCGATACGACGATCACGAAGCGGCGCTCGGCGCTCGTCGGCAAGCGGCACTCGAACCTTAGCCGCGCGATGTCGGACTTCGAGCGACGCGTGCGCTCGTACTGGATCGTTTCCACCGTATTCGGCCTGATCGTCGCCGTTATCGACGGATTCGCCCTGCAGGTCATGGGCATCCCGCTCGCGTGGACGTGGGCGTACTGGGCGTTCATCACGAACTACATCCCGAACATCGGCTTCGTGATCGGCGTGTTACCGCCGATGGCGATGGCGCTACTCGACCAGGGCTGGCAGTCGATGGTGTGGGTGCTCGTGCTCTACTCGGTCATCAACGTGGTCATCCAGACCTTCATCCAGCCGAAGTTCACCGGCGACGCCGTGGGCCTGTCTCCCACTGTGACTTTCATTTCCCTCGCGCTGTGGACGAGCATCGTTGGTATTCTCGGATCCATCCTTGCGGTGCCCCTCACACTGTTCTTTAAGGCTTTGCTTGTAGACTCCGATCCGCGCGCCAGATGGCTGGACGCGTACCTCATCTCCGAAGTGCACATCGAGCGCAAGGAGAAGCAGGGAGTTTACCGGATGCCCGAGGAGGACGAACCCCGGGCACCCCGGCGGAAACTACGCTTGCGGGCGCGAACTCGGCGAGCGAAGAAGTGAGTTCATATGGCAAGAAAGACACGGTCGGCCGGCGGGCAGGCCCGCAAGCAGGCACAGCGCAGCCAGGGCGCGCGTAAGAAGCGCCGCGGCAGCGGCTATCCGCGCGCGGGCATGGGCCCGATCCGGCGCTGGCTCCCGTCGTGGCGGGTTGTGCTCGCGACGTTCCTTGCCTTCGTCACGCTCGGAATCGGCGGCCTAGTCGGCCTCTACGTCACCACCGAGATCCCCGAAGCCGACGAGTTCGCCCTTGCCCAGCGCACGACCGTCTACTACACGGACGGCGAGACGGAACTGGGCGCATTCTCGGAGCTCAACCGCTCCTCCGTTCCGCTCGACCAGATTTCGACGGACCTCCAGCACGCCGTCATCGCCTCGGAGGACGCCTCGTTCTACGAGAACGCCGGCATCGACCTGCGCGGCATCGCCCGCGCCCTGTGGAACAACATCCAGGGCAAGCCGCTTCAGGGCGGCTCGACGCTCACCCAGCAGTACGTTGAGCGCTATTACATTGGAACGACGACGTCGTTGCCCGGCAAGGTCAAAGAGGCCATTTTGGCGATCAAGATCGATCGCGAGCAGTCCAAGGACGAGGTCCTCGAAAACTACCTGAACACGATCTACTTCGGCCGCGGCGCCTACGGCGTGGAGGCTGCGGCGCAGGCGTACTTCGGGGTGTCGGCGGCGGAGCTCGACCTCGGGCAATCCGCGATGTTGGCCGGCATCATTCCGGCGCCCTCGGCGTGGGATCCGTCGGTGAATCCGGACCGGGCCGAGCAGCGCTTCGATCGCGTGCTCGCACTCATGGTCGAGGAAGGCTGGATTACGCAAGCCGATGCCGATTCGGCGTCGTTCCCCTCGGTTCTCGAACCGGATAACGACAACGCGTTTGCCGGCACGAACGGCTATCTCATGGACGCCGCGCGTGCGGAACTTCTGGCGAACGGGTTCAGCGAGCAGGAGCTCGCCACGGCCGGGTACAAGATCATCACGACGATCAATCCGCAGATGCAGCAAGCGGCCGTGGACGCCGTCGCTGGTCTGCCCGAGGATCGCCCGGAGAACAACCACGTTGGGCTGCTGTCGGTTGACCCGCGCAACGGCGAGATTTACGCGATGTACGGCGGCCCGGACTACCTGGAGCGGCAGCGCAACTCGGCCACTCAGGATCGGGCGCAGGGCGGTTCGACGTTCAAAGCATTCGGTGTGGTCGAGGCGATGGATCAGGGCATGTCACCCGAGGAGACCTTCGATTCGCCCGCGCAGTACACGGTGGATAACCCCGGCGGCGAGGACATCGTGTTCAACAACGTCGACCAGCGAAGCTACGCGGACGTGCCGCTCACGGAGCTCACGGCGCGCTCGCTCAATACCGGATTCATCGAGCTGAACGAGGAGCTCGGCCCGCATAACACGATGGAGATGGCGATTAAGCTCGGCCTGCCTGAGGGCACCCCCGGTCTCGACGCCGGGGTTGGCAACGTGCTCGGGTCGGCTTCGCCCACTGGCGCGGAGATGGCTAGGGCGTTTGGCACACTGGCCAATGAGGGTGAGCGGGTGACGCCGCACATCGTGCGCGAGGTGCTCGACCGTGACGGCAACCGGCTCTACACCGGGGATACGTCGAGCGAGCGCGTGATCAGCGCCGAGACGGCGCAGCTGTCCACCTACGTGCTCAGCCACACGCTCCAGCCGGGTGGCACCGGCGCCGACGCGGCGCTTCCGGGCCGGCCGGCGGCGGGCAAGACGGGGACGTCGTCAGGCCCAATGTCCGCGTGGTTCGCGGCGTACGTGCCGCAGATGGTCACGGTGGTCGATATGTACGCGATCGCCGATGACGGCTCCGAGGCCGTGCTCGAACCGTTCGGCGGGCTTTACCAGATTGCCGGCGGAAACCTGCCCGCGCAGGTGTGGCACGACTACATGGTGGCGGCCACGGAGGGCATGGAGGTTATCGAGTTCCCGGATGTCACCTCGTTGCTGGCCGACCGCAAGCCGACGCCGACGTATGAGCCGCCGACGTATGAGCCGACGACTGAGGAGCCCACCGAGGAAGAGACCACGGAGGAACCGACCGAGGAACCGACGGAAGAGCCGACGACGCCGGAGCCCACCGAGGAGCCGACGACGCCGGAACCGACTGAGGAACCAACCGAGGAACCAACTGAGGGACCGACGGAGGGGCCCACGGAGACGACCCCGGAGGACCCGGAGAATAACAACGCTGGTCGAAGCGGGGGCCCGCCGGGCAGGCCGGATAATCCCGGAGACCGAGGGAACAGATAGCGTGTTATCCACATGTGGCGAAGTGCGCATGAATAAGCCACAAACTTTGGGCTAGACTGGGTTGCTGTCTGTCATTTCACGAGCTGATGCGAACGCGGATGCACGTGGGTGACAGCGCATGACCCTCCTGTCACGGAAGGACCGTGACCGCCAAGACCAAAGGAGGTGGGTATACATGCGTCAGTACGAGATGATGATCATTCTCGATCCTGAAGTGGACGAGCGCAACCTCCAGCCCACGCTGGATACGATGCTTTCCGTCATTACGGACGAAGGTGGATCCCTCGACAACGTGGACATCATGGGTACGCGTCGTCTTGCCTATGAAATCAATAAGAAGACCGAAGGTATTTACGTCGTCATTTACATGACCGTCACGCCTGATACCGCCCGCGAACTCGACCGCCAGCTCGGCCTTAACGAAAACGTTATGCGCACCAAGCTGCTGCGTTACGAGCCCGCTCAGGCACAGGCCGACGAGTAAGAAGGAGCCCAGACATGGCAGGCGAACCAATTATCACAGTCGTCGGTAATCTCACTGCAGATCCCGAACTCAAGTACGTTGGCTCGGGTACGCCAGTCGCTTCCTTCACGGTCGCTTCGACCCCGCGTACCTTCAACCGCAACACCAACGAATGGGAAGATGGCGAAGCCATGTTCATTCGTTGCTCCGTGTGGCGAGACTACGCTGAGAACGTCACCGAATCCCTGGCAAAGGGCATGCGCGTGGTCGTTCAAGGCAGGCTCCAGGTTCGTAACTACCAGCGCAATGACGGCTCGCAGGGCACGTCTGTTGAGATGCAGGTAGACGAAGTTGGCCCCTCGCTCCGTTACGCAACGGCACAGGTCACCAAGACCTCCGGCCGCGGCGCCGGCGGTGGCGGCTACAACCAGGGTCAGCAAAGCCAGGGCTTTGGGCAGCGAGGTCAAGCTTCTTACAACGCGCCGCAGGGTGGCTCGGGTCAAGACCCGTGGGCTCAGCAGGCGCCAGGTGGATCGGCTTTCGACGATAACCCGCCGTTCTAGCGCGATCCACACACATTGGTTTCCCGGGCCGAGCCTCGCGCTCACACCGGAATTTGTTCACAGAAATAGAGGATTCAACCATGGTTGCAAAGCCTGTTTTGCGTAAGCCCAAGAAGAAGTCGAACCCGCTCAAGGCTGCGAAGATTGAGAAGGTCGACTACAAGGACACCGCAACACTCCGTAAGTTCATCTCCGACCGCGGCAAGATTCGTGCTCGCCGCGTCACCGGAGTCACCACGCAGGAGCAGCGTCAGATCGCACGTGCAGTGAAGAACGCACGCGAAATGGCACTTCTGCCGTTCTCCAGCTCGAACCGCTGAGGAAGGGGATAGACAATGAAGATCATCCTGACTCACGAAGTTGAGAAGCTCGGCCAGCCCGGCGACGTCGTCGAGGTCAAGGACGGCTACGGACGTAACTACCTGATCCCGCGCGGCTACGCCACGGCGTGGACGAAGGGTGCGCAGCGTCAGATCGATCAGATCAACGAAGCACGCCGCCGCCGCGCCACCGAGGACATCGAGTCGGCACGCGAGTCGCGCGAAGCGCTCGAAGGCAAGACGATCGAGATTTCCAAGACCGCCGGGTCGAATGGCCGCCTCTTCGGCGCCGTCACGACCAAGGACGTCGCAGAGGTCGCCTCGGAGCTCACCGGCAAGACGATCGACCGCCGTCAGGTTCACCTGAACAGCGCGATCAAGTCGGTTGGCGAGTACACCGGTTCGGTCAAGCTTGGCGAGGACATCAACGCCAACATCAAGATTGAGGTCGTAGCCGAGTAATTCGGACTATCTCGCAAAGGGCGCCCGGGGTCATCCCCGGGCGCCCTTTTTGGTTCGGCAGCGGTCGCTATCCGGCAGCAGTATTTATCCGGTAGCAGTCGCTATCTAGCACTACTGCGGACCATCGAGCCCCATCCACGCATCCTGCCGCACGCGCCAGAGCATCGTGCCACCGCGGACAGCCATGAAAAGCACCGCGTACCCGACCCACAGCAAGATCATGCCGCTCGTGCCCCAGCCCGCGCCCGGCCCGATAAAGAACAGTGCCACAGGAGCGAACGCCACGAGCGCGACGATCATGTACCCGGCCAGCTTCTTGGTATCGCCGGCGCCGATCAGCACGCCGTCGAGCATGTACGCCACCGCCGCGATCGGCAGCGCGGCGGCGGTCACCCACATCGCTTGGGTCGCAAGCCACGCGACGTCGTCGTCGATCGTCATAATCCGCGGGACGACGAACGCGAGCCCCGCGGCCACGACGCCGAGCGCCACGCCCACGCGCAAGCCGTACACGAGGTTTCGCCGTAGGACCAGGCGCACGCGCTCGCGGTTGCGCGAGCCGAGGCCTTGGCCGACGAGGATTTGCGCGGCGGTGGCCAGCGCGTCGAGTCCGTAGGCGGCGAAGTTCCACATCGTCATGACGATCTGGTTCGCGGCGAGGGCGAGGGTGCCGAGCGAGGTTGCCGCGGAGATTTGCAGGAGGATCGCGCCGCGTAGGGACAGCGTTCGGATGATGAGCGGGACGGCGTCGGTGAGGGATTTCAGGACGCCGGCGCCGCTGGGTTTCAGGGAGACCGCGTGCTCCCGCGCGAGGCGGTTGACGACGGTGGCGAGGTAGGCCGCCATGAGCGTCTGGGCGATTGCGGTGCCGAGGCCCGCCCCGGCTACGCCGAGTTGCGCGACGTAGATGAGCGTGGCGTTGAGCGGGATGTTCACCAGTGCGCCGGCGGTGGCGGCGATCAGGGGCGTGCGCGTGTCCGCGAAGCCGCGCAGCGTACCGTTTGCGGCGAGGACGAGAAGCATGCCGGGCAGGCCGATCGCCGACGCCCGCGCGTACATGACCGCCTGGTCGAGCACCGCGGGTTCCGGCCCGAACCATCCGAGAATCGTGGGCGCGAAGGCGGCGAGTACGCCTCCAAGAACGACGCCGAGGCCGAGGCCGAGCCACATTCCGTCAATCCCTTGGCGCAGACCCTTGCCGGGCTCGCCAGCGCCGACGAACCGGGCGGTGGCCGCCGTCGTCGCGTAGGACAGGAAAATGCAGATGCCGACGAGCGTCGTGAGCACGGTGGAGGCCAGCGACAACCCCGCCAGCGGATGTGTGCCAAGCCGGCCGACCATCGTTGTGTCGACAGCGATGAGCAACGGCTCGGCAAGCAGCGTTGCGAGGGAAGGGAGGGCGAGCTTCCGGATCGACCGGTCGATATCGCGCGAAGGTTCTGCCACGGCCCAAGTATCGAGCGGGCGCGGGGCGAAAGACAAGTTCGCAGCGCTCGCGGCTAGAGAATCTCCGTGATCATCCGGATGACGTCCGCGATTATTCCTCCGCCGAACATGATGAGGAAGAGGACAATCCAGAAAATCATCCCCTTCGGCAAGACTGAATTCGACTTCTTCGGCCGGGCCTGGGGTCGGGGGCGATTCGCGGCGCGCTGCGGCGCGTTGTTCGGTCGGCGTGCTGGCTGCTGGGATCTTCGCTGTGTTTGAAAGGCTTGGGACGGGCGCGGCGAATCCGATGGCGCAGACACCGTTTGCACGACGGGCCGTGTGTTCGGAGATTGGCCGGTGTCGGTGCGCCGGCCGGTATCGGTGCGCCGGCCGCCGTCAATGACCACGAGGTTGTTGGCACGGGGATCGCCGCCCAGCCAGGCACGGAGCTCCTGTTTCGTGAGCTCGACACCGTCGAGGGTGTAACCCGCCGAGCCCGTAAACGTGGCGGTTGCGGAGGTGAGACGCGCGTGGGCGAAATTCTTCCAGATGCGCGTGGCCCTGGCCATGAAGGATTGGTCGGAGGGAACCGTCACGCCGTGCAGGCGTCCAACTGTGGTGGTGGAACCCGGTGGGGTCGGGCGGCGTGTGACCTCGTAGCTCCGCGGCGTCTGGCTAGTTGTCGACTGGGGCGGAGCGGCGCCGGTGCGCGGGGCGGTCCACGTGCGCGGCTGATTCTCGAAGTGCTCGCGCTGGCTCCGGGCCAGTCGGCGCTGGCGGCGCCTGTCGGCCTTCGCGTAGTTACCCGCGAGGAACTGCGACTCCAAAGCCTCGGATCGGCGGGGGAGGCGCAGGGCGCGCCCGGAACTCACCCACGCGGATCCCGTGGGATTATCTGATCGAAATTCGACCATTGCGCCTCCTCTTCTCTTCCCAACAGAATACGCCAGCGCGGTAAACCACGGGTGAAATCCGTGTCCAAACGTCCGGCAAGGGGACGTCTCCACTCCGCACCGCCGGCCTGGTAGCTCCGCACATCACCGCCCTCCACAGTAGCCGTCTAGCCAGTCTCCGCCCGCGGTCACCTCAAGCCGTCCGCCGCAGCCCCCTCCCGCCCCGGCCTGCGCCGCCGGCCTTCGCGGTGGCATCCTTTTGGGGTGTTGATCGTGGTGGCGTTGATTTGCGGTGTTCCTGGGGCGCGATGTCGGCTATATCGGGACATCGTGCTCTGAGCGCCCCGCGTTTCAACCGCGATGGTGATGCCCTCGCTTGTGGACGCGCAGCTGGGCTTGGAGTCAGAGTGGATACCGCACGTCACCGCCGGTCACAGCCGCCAGCCGCTGCCCGCAGCTGGTGTCCGCTGCCCGCAGCTGGTGTCCGATGCCCCCGCTGCCCGCAGCTGGTGTCCGATGCCCCCGCTGCTGGTGTCCGATGCCCGCTGCCCGCTGCTGGTGTCCGATGCCCGCTGCCCGCAGCTGGTGTCCGATGCCCGCTGCCCGCAGCTGGTGCCTATTGTCAGAGCGCATCAGCACTGAATTAGACAGGACGTCACCGCTGGCCGCCGCCAACCATCAGCACCGTCCGGTGCCCGTTGCCTGCGCTTCCAACCTGCACCGCCGGCCTTCACTCGAAGCCGCCTCCGGGCTGGGCGCTGCCATTCTTGTGGGGTGTTGATCGTGGTGGCGTTAATTTGCGGTGTTCCTGGGGCGCGATGTCGGCTATACGGGGACACCGTGCTCTGAGTACCCCGCGTTTCAACCGCGATGGTGATGCCCTCGATTGTGCCCGAGCGTGACCAAGTGGGATTCTGAGCGCTGGCATTGCCCCGACCTCGAAATAGGGCGCGTCTCTTTCCCACCCACGAGCTAGCTGTCCATCGTCGAATCAGAGTTTACCGGCAGCTCACCTAGCGGACACGCACCAGAAATACTTCAAGTCGCCCGGCAAATCGGGCTCGATGCAAACTTGTCTCGATTGAGGTCAGTTATCCACGGCTGTGGATGAACCTGTGTACGAAACCATGCGGGAAAACCACGGCCTGTCCACATATATGATCCGATGTGTGTAACTTTGTGGATAATTCCGGAGGGTTGCTCGACCGTTCTCCACGGCATCCACGAATCATCCACATGTTTTCTTCAACTATGCACAGAGGCTCGCGCGAGCCTGTGGATAACATTTTTGAGAGATGTTGACGGTTGTGGTTTCTTTGGCTATGGGCGAGGAACTGGCGCACTAACTTCCGGACACCGCGCGGTGAACAGCCGCCGCAGTGCTGGCGGCCTCGATGTGGCTGGATGTGGCGCGGCCAAACCTTCGTTGCGCGCCGGAAGGTGGGTTACCTGTGAAGCTGTAGTGTGCGGCGCGGAGTCCGAGTGTGTTGCGCGACTGTGAGTGCGCGGCACGGAGTCCGAGTGTGTTGCGCGGCGGTGAGTGAGCGGTGTAGAGGTCGACCGTGCTTCGCGACTGTACTGTGCGGCGCGGAGTCCGGGCGTGCTGGGCGACTGACAGTGTGAGGTGTGAAGCCTGAGCGTGCTGCGCGGCTGGGAGTGCGCGGCGTGGAGCCCGAGTGTGCTGCTCGAGCGCGCTGTACGGCTGGGCGTGCTGGATAATCAGGCCGCCTGAGCAGATCGGAGCGTCGATGGATGAAAGTCGAACCGGAGCGCAGCGGACGTCTCGCCACGTGGCTTTTGGCGCTTTCACCTCGTATTTTGCTTATCCTCACCCTGTAATCCCCGCACCATGGGCATCGATTTTTAGGAGTGATTGTGAGTATCAAGACCACCCACGTGGGTTCCCTTCCCCGCACGAAGGCACTTCTCGAGGCGAATACGAAGCATGCGAATGCGGAAATCTCCACGCAGGAGTTCAACGAGGTTCTTGAGGCGGAGGTCGCGGGCGTTGTGAAGCGCCAGAAGGACATCGGCATCGACATCGTCAACGAAGGCGAGTACGGCCACATCATGCAGGAGACCGTCGATTACGGCGCCTGGTGGTTCTACTCGTTCACCCGTCTCGGCGGCATCGAATTCGAGGACGTGTCCACGCTCGACGGCGGCGGCCAGCGCCTGTCGTCGCCCGGCAACGTCGTGCTCACTTCGTTCGAGGACCGGCGCGACCGCAAGCACTTCGCGGACGCCTACGCGGACCCGAAGTCAGGCATCTACACGGGTAGCGCGATGACGAAGGCGCCGGTTTTCACCAACGACATCACCTATATCGGCAAGGACGCGACCACGAAGGACGTCGAGCTCCTGACCAAGAATATGGCAGCGCTCGGCATCGACGAGGGCTTCATGGCCGCCATTTCCCCGGGCTCCGCAGCGCGCATCCAAGACAAGCGTTACGGCAACGAGAAGGACCTGCTCAACGCCGTCGCAGACGCGATGCACGAGGAATACAAGATCATTACCGATGCCGGCCTGACCGTCCAGCTCGACGCTCCGGATCTCGCTGAATCGTGGGATCAGATCAATCCCGAGCCGACCATCGCCGACTACCAGGACTGGCTCCAGCTCCGCGTCGACGCACTCAACCGCGCGCTCGAGGGCATCGACCCCGAGCTCGTACGCCTGCACATTTGCTGGGGATCGTGGCACGGCCCGCACTCGACGGATATCCCGTTCGAGGCGATCGTTGACCAGTGCCTGCAGGTCAACGCCAAGCAGTTCTCCTTCGAAGCCGCCTCGGGCCGCCACGCGCACGAGTGGAAGATCTGGAAGGACGGCAAGCTTCCCGCGGGCAATCAGATCGTTCCCGGTCTCGTCTCGCATTCGACCAACATCGTCGAGCATCCTGAGCTCGTGGCCGAGCGCCTGATCCGGTTCGGCGAGCTCGTCGGCCCCGACAACGTCATCGCCTCGACCGATTGCGGGCTCGGAGGCCGCGTCCACGAGCAGATTGCGTGGGCGAAACTCGAAACGCTCGTGGAGGGAACCGAGATCGCGAACAAGCACTTCGGCCTGTAACTGTGCACGCCTTTGCACGGTCGTGGAGGAAGATGAAAAGCATCGCGTTTTGGCGCTAGATTGAGTGATGCACCTCGGAGCGGTTAAAGGAGGCCTAGTGTCAGAAGTGTCTAACGCGTCGTTTGATCGCGTCCCACCTCAGGATGTCGAGGCCGAACGCTCGGTTCTTGGCGGAATGATGCTGAACAAGGACGCGATTGCGGACGTCCTTGAGGTCCTCATCGCCGGCGATTTCTACCGCCCCGCACACGAAATCATCTTCAACGCGATCCTCGAAATCTTCGGGCGCGGCGAACCGGCGGACGCGATCACGGTCAGCTCCGAGGTGGCGAAGAACGGCGACCTCGAGCGGGTCGGCGGGCGCACCTACATCTTTGACCTCGTCAACTCCGTCCCCACGGCCGCGAACGCCGGATACTACGCGCAGATCGTGGCCGACCAGGCCAAGCTCCGCACGCTCATCGAGGTGGGCACGCGTATCACTCAGCTCGGGTACACCACCGACGGTGGCGACGTAGCCGAACTGCTCAACATGGCGCAGTCCGAGGTCTACAACATGACCGAATCGCGCGCCACGCAGGACCACGTCGAGATGAAGGACCTCGTCGGCGAACTTCTCGCCGAGGTCCAAGCCAACGCGAGCCGCGAGGACGGCGTCACCGGCTTGTCCACAGGCTTCCATTCGCTCGACGACACCCTCAACGGCCTGCGTCCCGGCCAGATGATCATCGTTGCCGCCCGCCCTGGTATGGGCAAGACGACGATCGCCATGGATTTTTGCCGCCACATCGCGATCCGAGAAAAGAAGCCCGTGGCGTTCTTCTCCCTCGAGATGAACCGCGTCGAGCTCGGCCTGCGCGTGCTGGCCGCCGAATCGGAGGTCTTCCTCAAAAACCTCATCACCGGCGACCTGCGCCAGAGCCAGTGGGCCCGCATCTCCAAGACGCTCGACCGCATCTCCTCCGCGCCGTTCCTCGTGGACGATTCGCCCAACCTCACGATGATGGAGATCCGCGCGAAGGCCCGCCGCCTGCGCCAGCAACACGACATCGAACTCATCGTCATCGATTACCTCCAGCTCCTGACCTCCGGCGGCCGCACCCCGGAGTCCCGCCAGCAGGAGGTCTCGGAATTCTCGCGCTCGATCAAGCTCCTAGCCAAGGAACTCGAAATCCCGATCATCGCGATTTCCCAGCTCAACCGTAATCCGGAGCAGCGAGGCGACAAGAAGCCGGCCGTTTCCGACCTTCGCGAGTCCGGTTCGCTCGAGCAGGATGCCGACGTCGTCCTCCTCATTAACCGCCCCGAGAACGTGGACGGCTCGCCAGACGATCCGCCGGCCGAAGTCATCGTGGGTAAGAACCGCTCCGGCCCAACCTCCACCATCGAGCTCGCCTTCCAGGGGAACTACACGAGGTTCGCAAACTTCGGCGAGGGCTGATTCCGCGGGTGATCCAGTCGATAGCGTGAGGCACCCTCGCCCACTAAAGTTGTGAGGCGAACCTAGAGGAGCCTCGTGTCACGAACATTCGCATCGTTTGAAGTCAAGAACTACCGCTACTATTTCGCGGGAGCACTGGTCTCAAACATCGGCACGTGGGTCCACCGCATCGCCCAAGACTGGCTGGTGCTGACGGAGCTCACCGACGGATCCTCGGCGGCGCTTGGACTCGTCACCGCGCTGCAATTCCTGGCAATCCCGTTCCTCGCCCCGTACGCGGGCGGCATCGTCGACCGCTTCTCGAAGCGCGCCGTCCTCATCGTGACGCAGTTGCTGCTCATGCTGAACTCGTTCGCGATGTGGCTCATCGTCTTCACGGACGTCGCGCAACTCTGGCACGTGTACATGCTCGCGTTCGTCCAGGGCATCATCATCTCCTTCGACAACCCCGCCCGCCAGGCATTCGTCCCTGAAATCGTCTCGCAGGAGCGGCTCGCGAACGCCGTGGGCCTGAATTCGACGTCGTTTAACGGCGCCCGGCTGGTCGGTCCGGGCGCGGCTGGTTTTATGATTGCGGCTTTCAACGACGACGTCGCCCCGGCTCTGCTGATCAACACCCTGTCGTTTGTGGCGATGCTGATTGCGCTGATCGTGCTCGATACCAAGGAGCTGCACCCCTCGCCGCGCGCCGCGCGCAAGGGCGCGATCCGGGGCGGGCTGAAGTATCTGAAGACGAAGCCGGACATCGTGGTGCTGCTCGTCATCGTGTTCATGCTCGGAACGTTCGGGCTGAATTTCCAGATTTTCAACGCGACGATGGCCACCCAGATTTTCGGCAAGGGCTCGGGGGAGTACGGGCTCCTTGGCACGATCATGGCGATCGGTACGCTGGCCGGTGCGCTGATGGCGGCTCGCCGGCAGCGCCCGCGCATGCGTACGATTCTCCTCGCGCTGCTCGCCTTCTCGCTACTGACGATCGGGCTGGCATTCTCGCCGAACTACCTCGTCTATGCGGCGCTGCTTGTGCCCACCGGCTTCTTCTCGCTGACCGTCATGACGTCCGCGAACGCTGCCGTTCAGCTGAGTTCGGACCCGCTGTTCCGCGGGCGCGTCATGGCGATCTACATGGCGATTTTCCTCGGCGGCACCCCGATCGGAGCGCCAATCATCGGCTGGCTGGGCGACGCGTTCGGGCCACGCTCAACGCTCCTGTTCGGTGGCGGCGCGAACCTGATCGCCGTCGTCGGAATTCTCATGTATTTCTGGACGAAGGGGATGCGTCTGCGGATTCGCTACTCGAATTATCTTCCGCGCGTCCACGCCGAATGGTCCGTTCAGGCTCACGAAAAGCAGATCGGGTACTAGCGCGGCCGCCGCGGTGGCGGCGCACTCGCGTTCGACATCTCCGTAGCAGCACGCAACGGGCGAGGATAGACTGTGATCGGCGTTACATCGGCACATGTAAGCCGATGACCTCAGACAGGAAAGGCGCCCCCACCCCGAAAGGTCATGGCATGTCACTACGCGAAATCGAGTTCGAATCGTTTAACAAGCGCGACACCGTCCACGCATGGAGGTACGCACCGGTCACGGAACCGGTCGCCGTCGTGCAACTCATCCACGGTCTCGGCGAGCATTCTCGCCGCTACCTCCACCTCATTTCGTCGCTCGTGGCGAACGGGATCGTCGTCGTCGCCAATGATCACGTCGGTCACGGCAAGACCGGCATGGAATCGGGAATCTGGCAGGACACCGGCGACACGGGCTGGGAAACCTACGTCGAGGACGAGTACTCGCTCACGCAGATCGCGAAGGAAGAGTACCCCGACCTGCCATATTTCATCTTCGGGCATTCGTGGGGCTCGATGATCGGGCGCGCGTACATGACGCGGCACGGCGAGGAGCTCGATGGTTTGATGCTGTGCGGCGTCGTCGAGCAGTGGTTGGGCGCCGACCAAATCGACCGCCAGGCGCTGCAGGCCGAGATCGATGCTGGTCGCGGCGCTGAGCCCGCGCCGGATGCCCTGCTCGGCCAGCTCTTCGCGGGGGCGACGGATCGCTTCGGCGACGACCCGCACCCCAACGATTGGATCGCCGCGTTCCGCCCGATTGTGGACGATCACGCCGTGGATCCATTCAACAACTTCAACGCCCACATGACCACGCGCTTCCTCAAGGACTTCGTGGACATCAACGATGTGGCGACGGCGCCGGACATCGCGGAGCATTTCCCGCTCGACCTGCCGGTTCTGCTGCTCGCCGGCGATCAAGACCCGGTCGGCAACTATGGTGAGGGCGTCTACCACGCGGCAAACAAGCTGTGGAAGCGCGGCCTGCGGGACGTGCGCACCGTCGTGTATTCGGGCCTGCGCCACGAGGTTCACAACGAGCCCGAGAGTCGCGATGAGGTCGAGGCCGAGATTCTCGTCTTCGTCTTCCTGAATTCGCAGGTCGCCGCCGACGACGATCTGGTTGAGTAAACCAACTGTTCGCCGACTCGTCACCGTTTCGTTCCATGTTGAACCTCAACGACGACGATCGCACCGCTATCGTTAAATGTGAGCGGCGTTACATACGCTGCGAGCTCGCGGCCGAGGGCTCGGTGCGAGAACATTCGCGATTCGGAAGGTGAACGATACATATTGGGTCACTCACGAGGTGAAAAGGGAAGGGTGCGGGCGCAGTTGTGCTCCCGCACCCTTCGCGCAAGTCGGTACTCCTATGTGATGTCGAGGGTGAGTGAGGTGCGTCGGCCGTCGCAGTATCGTCGGTTCTTCGGGCGCGCACGCGCTCGCGGACGCGGTTACCGGCTTCTATACGGGTACTAACGCCACAGCGGTTACCGATGCCGCAGCGATTACTGATTCATAAACGGGATCTCGCCCTCGACGTGGCAGTTGAGCGGAACGTGGCGCATGATATCGGGAGGCGGCGTGACGAAGCCGCCACCAGATTCCATCTGCTCACCAATCATCACGATCGTGCCATCGCGAAGCTGAATGCCATCCCATTCGGGCAAGAAGACGGTGCCATACGGAAACACGGCCGGAGTTATTACCAGCGAGCCATCGAGTGCGAGACCGAGACCGAGACAGTTTTCATCCGTCCAGCCCAACTGCCCCTCGATGAGTGCGTCCATTCCGGAGGTCTCCTCCGCGCGGGTCATCATCGTTTGATTCCCGAGCCCACCCTCGACGCTGATCCCAAGACCGGTTTCGTGCGCACAGCCAGTTGCGGCAAGGAGGACCGTCGCGACGACGGCGACGGCGCGCCTCTGTCCGAACATGCTGCTCATTCCCATCTCAGGTTCACGCCTTCTTCGCCTTCGATACTACTCCGACCGGCGAGCGGGCGCTATAGAGTCTTGTTCGTGGTTGACTGATGTGAACCAACGTCGCCCCCCGCGAGCGCGGACAGATTTCCACGCAGCGCGTTGGCGCCTACGCGCATTGACAGGTGGCACCTATCGGAACAGAGAGGTGGCAGGCATGCGAGCAGAGATGTGGCACCTATGCGGATAAAGAGATGGCACCTACGTAAACAGGGAATCTTGACGATCTGGGTGGGCTCCATGATCGGGCGGAGGATCCTGACCCTCTAGCCCCGCCGGGTCGCGTGGTGGTTCGGCGTCGGAGCGCAGGTTCGGGTCCGCAATGACGCGGCCATGCCGCGTGACGAACTGCCATCCGTGTTCGTAGCGTTTGATGGCGATGTGTTCCTCGTGAATTTTCTTGTGGTGATGCCAGCACAGCATGACGAGGTTGTCGAGGTTTGTGAGCCCGCCGTGTTCCCAATATTGAACATGGTGGATCTGACTGGTCGCATAAGTTTGGTTGCATCCAGGGAATCGGCATGTTCGGTCTCTCGCGATGATCGCCCTAGCCTGAGCCGAGGTACAGATCTGGTCTTTTCTGCCGATGTCGAGAACCTGTGATTTGGATTTGAACACGACTCTCGAGATCTGCGAGTCGCACATCATTAACTGGAGCTGAGCGGGTGTGAGCGGAGTTCCGTCATCGAGGCGCCCTGGCTCGAGGCCTTCGAAATGCTGCGCGGCGATCCCTGCCGGAATGACGGTCTTGAGCTTGCCGAGGACGGGGTCGTCTCCGTCTTGGCCGAAAAACTCGCGCTGCGTCTCGAGGTCGCAGTCCAGTTCGGCGCGCGCATCGGCAGCAAGCAGCGTCTCTAGGTTCACGATCGCAGAAATATGGGGAACCAGCCGTGCCTGCGGCTGAATCTCGCCATTTTGCACGGCGCGCTCGCACAGTTCCACCAGCGTGGCGGCGCGCCGCTCGGGCACGTGCCGGTTGTCGTCCTTCGCCTTGCGGCCCATCGCACCCTGAAGCGCGTTGTACACCTTCTGCCCGTTGAGTTTCGTGAACGTCCCGTTGATGACCCACGCGTCGTCCTTTTGAAACATGTGAAGCTTTTCTTGACGAACCGCTTTCTCCTCGGCGCGCTCCTGAGTAACCGGCGCAAACTTAATGGACCACGCCCTCACCGCATGCCTGAAACTCTCGACGGTCATCGACTGCGCCGCCTCAAGCAAGAACGCCTCGCCTTCGACCGGATCGGCAAGCTGCGCTTTCAGCTTCGGAGACCGAATAGCCGAACGCACCAAATCGATGTACTGCGCTCCAACGCGACCAGCCAAATACGCCTCACGAAACAGCGGCAAATCCTCGGCCAACCCCCGCGCGCGAGCGATATTCTGTTGCGACTCCCGCCGCGGCTCCTGAGAGACCCTCTCCTCCAACTCAACCAGCGTGCGAGTCGGCCCGTCCTCCCAATCCTTCTTCGCAGCCACCTCGGCCAAGACTCCGGAGCGAATTGCGTCCATCCGGATTCGCCCTCGCGCCAATTCATGCGACAAATCGAGCCGGTCCTGCCGATCCAGGCCAGCCACATCCAGCTCAGTGAGCAACCTGAGCGCCTCGTGAAGCAGCGCAATCGCCTCGGCCACCTTCGGCGCGCCGGCTTCGCGATTATCATCAACGACGACGGTCGCTCCGGAAACGTCGTCCGCACCGGAAGCGTTGCCCGCGGCGGGGATGGTGGCAGCTTCGATGGCGTCGTTGGATTCGACGAGCATAGCGGGCACCTCCTTCGGCGCGAACTCGGGTCTCATGGACGGTGAACTCCGGTCTCATGGGACCTTGATGGGTAGATACATCAATCCTATGGAGGTGTCTACGCCGAGTTTCTTTCGCTCCACAGGCAAGTACCGAAATCTAACGTTTGGGCGCCTGTTGATAACTTCTGCGCTCCAGCTCCTGCTCGGTGCCTGCTCCGGCTCCCGCTCGGCGCTCGCTCACGATCACGCTCGGTGCCTGCTCCGGTCCCGAGTCCCGCACATGAGAAACAAGAGGGCGTGGCCTCAGAACAATGCCGAAGCCACGCCCTATGCTCACGCGATTAACGCCCTCGCGTGAGCGCCCACATTAGCTTGTGAATCCGCGACCAGTCGAATCCCCGAGCTGGGCGCCGTGGTCATGTGTGTGCCTTTCGGTGGAGGTCGCTGGAATAATTCCATTCTCGCAAGTCGGCGCCAAATTTGTCTGAGTTTGGACCGGTTCCCACGAGGAGTTTTGGATAATCCGCGAATCAGTATGTGATTGGCGCAGATTATGGCCCGATGGTCACGGGTAAATGCGCCGGACCTACCGGTCAGAACCGGTCTGAACTGGTATGACATCGAACGTCAAGCGTCCAAAAGGGGGGACACGTTAAACGTGCCCCCCTAAAAAGAAGAGAGTGATTGCCTCGCAGCCCGGCAGCCACCGCCACCGCAACCCCGCAGCCGATACCTACCGAATTTCACCAAGCAATCGCACAAAGTACTCCTGCTGGAAGTCCAGCCGGTCGGTCCACAGGTCCTGAGCGGCGTCGGTGGAGCATTCGTCGTCGTACAGTCCCCGCAAGTTCTCGAGATACCCCTCGATGAATTCGCGCTGTTCGTCCGTCGACTTCTCCATAAACCGCACGTACGCGAGCGTGTCGGCGATCCGGTACGCCCCGAACCGGTCGATGTTGTCGCAGTCCGCGATCGACGCAGCCACCGGCCCAGGCGGCCGCTTGAACCGCAAATACTCCACGCCCGCAGCATTCCGCCCGCTACCCTGGTCGTCCTCGCGCGGATTAAACAACCCGTCCACGTGCATGGCGATACCTTGCACAACCTCGTCGGCGGCGGCCCCGCGGAACTCGACCTCATCGAACCAGTCCCGCACCACCAACGCCCCGGCACGCCCGTGATCCACGGGCACCTCGGCGTCGTACTTGCCGACGTCGTGCAGCAAACACCCCAACTCGAGCAGCTCCGCGTCAAGAAACGCCCGCTCAGCCACCACGCGCCCGATCTTCGCTACCCGCAGACAGTGCTCGAACCGGTAGCGTTTCGCGCCGTCAGACGCGTCCGCCGCCGCCAAGTGCTCCCACAGGAACGCTTGGGCGACCCCTCGGTCGGGGTATGTGACGACGCCGTCTGGGTACGTCATTGCTTCCCGCAGTTGCAGCCGTCCGGCCCGCAGCCGCCCTCACCGGGGCCGCCACATTCGCCGTCTTCTGGCTCGGCGTCCGAGTAGTCGACCTCGGCCGGGAACGTGTAATCCTCCATCGGCTCGAAGGCACCCTGCCACACGGTGTTAAACGGCGTATTCGCTTTGACCTGCGCATCGATGCCCTGCGTCACCAGGTCCTTCGCGATGCGCACGGCCTTGTGAATGCCCGAGCCCTTCGCGAGCTCCGCGGCAATCGCGGCCGCCAGCGTGCAGCCGGCTCCGGACACGCGCGTCGTCCCGATCTTCGGAACTGTGAACGCGGTTGCCTGCTCGCCGTCCCAGAGCACGTCCACGGCGTCGTCGCCAGGGAAGTCCATGCCGCCCTTGACCACCACGTACTTCGGCCCGAGCTCTGAAATCCGCTGGGCGGCCTCGGCGAGATCTTCGAGCGTCTCGAGCGTGTCCATGCCGGAGAGCGTCACGGCTTCGAAGTAATTCGGTGTCGCGACGGTCGCCAGCGGAAAAATCTTCTCGCGCAGCGCGTTGTCGGTATCCAACGCCTGTCCCGGCTCCTGACCCTTACAGATCAGCACCGGATCGAGCACGATGTTCTTCCATGCCTGCTTCTTCAGGCCCTTGGCCACCACGTCGATCGTCTCGGGCGTGCCGAGCATGCCGAGCTTGACGGTGTCCAGATCCGCGTGCCCCATCGCCGCTTCCATCTGCTGCTCAATCACATGCGGCGGGATCGGCGTGAATCGGTGGTTCCAGTTGTCCTTCGGATCGAACGTCACGATGCAGGAAAGCGTGCCCAGACCATACGTGCCCAGCTCGTGGAACGTCTTCAGATCCACCTGGAAGCCGGCACCGCCCGTCGCTTCCGACCCTGCGATTGTGTATGCGTACGTGACCATGAGTGTCAACCTTTCAGTTATAGCGCTGACCTCATCTTACGCTTCACCCGCGCGTGTACCCAGTGGGGTTCACGACGCCGTCCGCGCGCCTTACGTCATCCGTTCCGGGCGCCCCGATCCGGGCTCCCCGCTCCGCGGCACTACATCCGATCGAACACGTCGGGGTGCTTGCCGGTTCGGCCTTCTTCGCCCTTGTCCAGGTCGTCGATGCGCGCGTGCTGCTCTTCGGTCAGCCGCACTTCGAGCCCGCCAAGGTTCTCCCGCTGGCGATCCTCGTGCGAGGACTTCGGGATCACGATGTACCCCTTGTCCAGGTGCCACGCCATGACCACCTGCGCCGGGGTCGCGCCAACCTCGCGCGCCACATCCGCGATCACGGGATCGGACAGTACGCCGCCGCGCCCAAGCGGGCTCCACGCTTCCACGGCAATCCCGCGCTCTTGGCAGTAGTTCGCCACCTCGCGGTTTTGGAAATAGGGGTGAATCTCGATCTGATTAACGGCGGGCACGATGTCCGCGCCCTCGATCAGCGTATCCAGATGGTAGGTCTCGAAATTGGACACACCGATCGACTTCGCCTGCCCGGCGCCCGCGAACTCCTCCATCGCCTGGAAGGTCGAGACAAAATCGCCGTCGTAGAACATCGGCATCGGCCAGTGGATAAGGAAGAGGTCAACGTAGTCCGAGCGCAAATCCTTCAGCGACTGCACGAAACTCGAGCGCACGTCGTCGGGCTCGTGGTTGGGCGTGTTGAGCTTGGTCGTCACGAACACGTCGCTGCGATCGAGCCCGAGCTTCTCGCCCATCGCCGCGAGCGCCCGCCCCACGCCCGCCTCGTTGCCGTACATCTGCGCCGTATCAAGGTGGCGGTATCCCACGCCGAGCGCGGATAGGACGGTGGCCTCGGCGTCGGCGTCGTCAATCTTGTACGTCCCGAAACCGAACTGGGGGATCTGGTGGCCGGAGTTTAAATCGATACGTGGCTGGTTCATGTGGCCAGTATCTCACGCACCTGCGACACGGTCACGTCGTTTCGTTGAGGGCTAGGACCATGGCGTCGACGACGTCGGTGCCGTGCGTCCGCAGCGCGTCGTGGTGGTATTCCTCCGAGACGAGCGTTGTGATGCCCGCGATCTCGGCCGCGGTTTCCTCGCAGATCTCGCGGGGCACGAACATGTCCTGCGTATAAATCCAGGCGACGGTGGGCACGGTGTTCGTTGCGAGCACGCGGCGGTCGTGGAGGTTCGGCAGGTCCTCGCGGGCGGCGAGGATTCCTACCGCCTCGGCCATCGGCGCGAGTGCCGGATCTTCCTCGCCCTGCCACGGGAAGACGTGTTCGCCCGTGAAGCGGAAACCGTGGCCTTCGGCGCGCAGGGCGCGCTCGGCGCTCGCGGTCTGCTCCGGCTGACGAAACTGCGGGAACTCGCCGCGGATCCGGTGGGCGGACCACGCGGGAGCGAGGTCGCGCTGCTGGTAAATCGACTCGTGCAGCGCCCAGTACAGCGGGTTCGGGCCGTAGGACAGCTCGGCGGCCACCGCGGTGAGGAAACGCGAGGTCAGGCGCCCATCCGCGAACGGGTCTTCGAGCATGTAGTGCAGCTTTTCGAAGCCGTAGCTGGTACCGAGGTTGATGCCGAGCATGCGGAACCGGCGCGCGGTGAGCGGCTCGCCCGTGGGCAGAATCTCGGGCTCGCCCGCGTTCAGGTGCTCGACGATCCGCCAGCACGTCACCTCGTCATCGGGATAGCGCTCGAAGAACTGCTGGTGGCGGCGCTCGGTTTGTGCGTAGGTCAGCCGGTAGACGTCGTCGGCGTGGCGGTGCGTGGAGGGTAGCCCGGCGGTGATCATCGCCTTGGCGAGGCCTTCGGGCGCCTGCGAGAGGTACGTGGTGACGCAAAACCCGCCGAACGACTGGCCAAGCGCCGACCACGGCCTCTCGCCCTGCAGTTCGCGGCGGAGCGCTTCGGCGTCGGCGACGATCGAATCCTGGCGGAAGCACGCGAGATAGTCGGCCTGCTCCTCGGGGGAGCCGACGCCGGTCAGCACCCGCGCGTCGATCGGCGAGGACTGGCCTGTGCCGCGCTCATCGAGCAACATGAGGCGGTAGTCCTCGAGCACACGCCTGACCCATCCGTCCATCGTCTCCGGGCGCGTGGCCGCGGAGCCGGGCCCGCCTTGAAAGAACACGAGGCGAGGGGCGTTCTCGTTGCCGTTGCGCACGAGTTCCCGCGCGAAGATGTCGATGCGCCGGCCCGCCGAACCGCCTAGGCGATCGCCGTAGCCGAGCCCCTCATGCACGAGCGGCACCGCCAAGCGATGCTCATAGGAGGTGTAGCCGGGCAGAGAAAAGGAGGTGGTGCGCAGTGTCATGTTCGGGACATTAGTTCAGCGGCGTGCCCGGATCCTGCTCGGGGTGCCCCGGCAGCGATTCGTCCTGTTCGCCGCGCAGGCGCGGCCACGTGTTGCCCGCGGGATTGAACCCGGACATGTCCTTGTAGACGTCGCGGATGTAATCCATGTCGGCCTTCATGTCGCCCGAGATCTCGATCGCCTCGCGCCAGCCGTATACCTTGCGCGTGGAGTCGATGTAAGCGAGCGTCACGGGCATGCCCGACTGATTCGCGATATGCCAGAACCCGGACTTCCAGTAGTCCTTCTTCTTGCGCGTGCCTTCGGGCGCGATGACCAGCTGGAACTCGTCGAGCTCCTTGAGCTGAGCCACGATGCCGTCCACCATGCCGGAGGTGCGCGAGCGGTCCACCGCCACGCCGCCGACCGCCCGGATAATCGGGCCGGTCACGCCCTTCGCCAGCGAGTCCTTGACGAGGAACTTGAACGGCACGCCCTTGTCCCACAGCGCCATGAGCATGAACCATCCGTCCCAGTATGACGTGTGGTAGGCGCCGATAATGATGCCCTTATCGGGCAGCGGGCCGCCCTCGAACGTCCACTTGGAAAACTTCTGGTAGGTGCGGGATATGAGTCGCTTGATTCCCAACGGGTCTCCTTGGGTTATGCCGCGGGGCGCGCCAGTTCGGCGTCGACCACCTGTGTGAACGTGTCGTACGGAATGAAGCCCGGCACGTAGCTATAGCCGATGATGAACGCCGGCGTGCCCGTGATTCCCAGGCCCTGCGTGCCGCGCGTGCGATCGCCCTGAACCTTGCCGACCACCGAATCCGACGTCAAATCGAAGACGAACTTATCAATATCGGCGACGCCGATCTCGCGAGCCACGTCCGCCAGTCCGTCTTTCGTGACGGTCACCGGAGTGCCGTCATACTGATTGGCGAACATGTGCTCGTGGTACTCGAAGAACTTGCCCTGATTGGCCGCGGCGATCGAGCCCTGCGCGGCGAGCATCGATTCCTCGCCGAGCACGGGAAGGTTGGTGTACTCGATACGGATCGTGCCGTCGTCGACGAGCGATTGCAGCTCGGGCTCAAGCTCAACCGAGGACATCGCGCAGTAGCCGCACCGGTAGTCGTAGTAAATCTGGACGAGGAGGTCGGCGTCGAGATCGCCAACCGCCAGCGGATCGTCTGCGTCCAGGCGCCACTGGGCTTCAATGAGGGCCTTTTGCTGCGGGTCGACCGGGCCGAGCTCGTTGACCTGCTCGCCGCCGTCGCGGGCGCCCTGTCCACCTTGCTGGGAACCTTGGCCGCCTTGTCCGCCATCGCCTTGGCCGGAACCGCCCTGCCCGGCACCGCCCGGCTCGCCGCCCTGCCCGGAACCGTCCTGGCCGGAGCCCTGCCCCGCGCCGGCACTCGCCTCCACGGACGGCGTCTGCTCGGGCGGGGTGGCCTCGCCCTTGCCGAGGTTGTAGAAAATGATGGCGACCACGAGAGCCACGATCGCTACGCCGGCTACCACCGCGGCGACGATCAGGTTTTTGTTCTTCTCGCGCGCAGGTTCGGCCGTGTTGAGTTTCTCAGTCATTTGCCCTCCTTCGCACATCTTAAAGGACGAATGCGAAGGCAGGGGAATTCGGCTCTAGCTTCTCGATCTCGAGGTTGGAGGCTTCCATGCGTTCGAGCAGGCCATCGAGGTGGCTGGGATCGTCGATCTCGATGCCCACGAGCGCCGGGCCGGTCTCGCGATTGTTCTTCTTCGTGTACTCGAACTGGATGATGTCCTCGCCGTCGGCCAGCACGTCGTCGAGGAAGCCGCGAAGCGCGCCCGGCTCCTGAGGGAACGTCACGAGGAAGTAGTGGCGCAGACCCTCGTGAATCATCGACCGCTCGACGATGTCGTCATAGCGCGAGACGTCGTTGTTTCCACCCGTCACGATGCAGGCCACGGGCCCGGCCGGCAGGTCGTCGATGTAGTCGAGGGCGGCGACGGCGAGCGCGCCCGCCGGTTCGGTGATGATGCCTTCCACCTGGTAGAGCTCGAGCATTTCGGTGCAGATAGCGCCTTCGGGAACGACGACGATCTCGTCGATCAAGTCCCGAACGATCTGGAACGTGATGTCCCCGGCTCGCGCCACGGCGGTGCCGTCGGCGAAGTTGTCGATCTCGGTGAGGGTCTGCGGTGCGCCGGCCTCCAGGGCCGCCGTCATTGACGCCGCGCCCGCCGGCTCCACGCCGATCACCTTGACGCTGGGGTGGAATTGCTTGACCCAAGCGAGCGTGCCCGCCACGAGCCCGCCGCCGCCGATCGGCACGATGACGGATCGCGGGGATTGCGCTGCCTGCTCGAACAGTTCTTTGACCACGGTTCCCTGGCCGGCGATGGTCCGCGCGTCATCGAAGGGGTGAATGTAGACGGCGTCGTGCTCCTTCGCGTAAGCGACGGCTTCGATGGAGCACTCGTCGAACGTGGAGCCCGCGATCTTGAGCGTGACCCAATCCCCGCCAATGTCGGCGATGCGGGAACGCTTCTGGCGCGGCGTCGTCGACGGAATAAAAATAGTGCCGTGAATCTGCTTCTCGTTGCACGCGAACGCCACGCCCTGCGCGTGATTGCCCGCCGACGCGCAGACCACGCCATTGGCGGCCTCCCTCGGCTCCATCGTGGCGATGAAGTTGTACGCCCCGCGCACCTTGTACGAGCGTCCCACCTGAATGTCTTCTCGCTTGAGCAAGACGGGCTGGCCGAACTTGGCGCTCAGCCGCGGCGATTCCTCGAGCGGGGTGGTGCGAACGGTGGTTCCGAGCGTCTGGGCGGCGAGAACCACGTCAGTTCCGGTGGGGCCTGTGTTAGTCATATACCCATTTTCCTCTCGCGTGCTAACGAAACCAAATTCCCTTGCCCGTGCGGGCGACGGTATCGTGGACTGTAACGGAAGGATTGGGCATGAAGAAGCTGGCTGCGGTTGCGGGCCTCGCGCTCGCGTTGTCGGCGTGCTCGAGTTCGATCACCGAGCCGGCGTCGCCGTCCACCCCGCTTGGCACGCCCTCGGCGACCCCGACGGCGACCCCCGAGCCCGAACCCGAACCGGAACCCGTCCGCAACCCGTATGAGGCCGGCGCCGAACGCGACTGGTCGATCGACTTGGTCGACGAGCCGAGCGCCGTCGTGTACGACCGGCAGTCCGGCACGGTGGTCGTTGCACTCGAGAGCCGCCGCGGGACGATGCTGGAGGCTTACTCGGTGTCGAATTCCGGGCGCACCCTTCCCACGTGGGATTACGAAGTGGCCGACGGCGGCGTGGTCGGATCCATGGACGCCTCGAGCGGCCTGGTGTTTGTGCAGGTGGGGAAGTCCGACGACCTCGTTATTCTCAACGCCCGCAACGGCGCCGAGGAGTTGCGCTGGACCCGCTCCCACGTGCTCGATCCGGACATCCCCGAGCTCGTGGGCGCCTACGATTCGGGCGGCGGCATCGTGAAGCTCGGCCGCGATTCGGTGCTGACGGCGATCGTGGACGAAACGGGCGACGTCATCAAGGACGAGCGCCTGTTCATGCTCGACCAGTCCACCAACGAGCTCACAGTTGGCACCGACATCGTCAACACCCACCTCGCTTCCCGCGCCGGCACCGCGTTCATCGCCTACCCCGAGATGAGCTTGGTTTTCGGCGAAGAGTGCTGGTCCGCCACCGATGGCATCGTCTGCACGACGACGGACGACGGCGAGCTCAGCGTGGTCGAGTACGATCGGCGCGGCAACGCCCTGGCGGTGACCGAGATTGATCGGAACGCGGCAGCGATCGTGTACGAGCCCGTGGCGTTCAACGGCGACGTAACTGCGGAGGAGTTGGCCGAGGCCCTCGCGCAGGACGTGGCCGATGCGGGCGATTCTGAGCCGGGTGCCGAAACTGACACCGCCGATGCAGATACTGATGGCACTGACGGTGACGGCACTGGTGAGACCGACGCTGGCGAGTCCGACTCTGGTGAGACCGACACAGGTGAATCCAGCACAGACGACACCAGCACCGCCGAGCCAGATACCGGCGATACCAGCGCAGACGACACCAGCACCGGCGACAGCGGCACAGCTGAGCCAGATACCGAGGCCACCGGCGCCGACGACGCAGCCGCCGACACATCCGCGCCCGATGACGATGAACTCGTCAGCGAGGACGACATCGGCGGGCAATCCGTCTTCCCCGCCACGCGGACCCCAGCCATCCTCCACGACGGCACCTGGATCACCGATCTTCCCGCCGAAGCGGAGCCCTTGCGCCGCGGTGCTCCCTTCGCACTCCTCGGCGAGCGTCTCATCAACGTCGTCACGAGCGAGGAACTTCTCGATACCACCGTGCTCGTGGGCGAGGGGCACAGTTCGGACATGTTCTTCGAATGGGACGGCCAGACGCTACACTACCTGCGCCCGCTCGGATAACAGTGCCCGTGAAGATCGCCGATGCGCGGTCAAAGTCTGGGACAATGGGGCACAGACGCCGCCGGCGCACGATGGCATTTACCGAGTGAGAGGTCGTTACCCATGGATTCCTCCCGCGATTTCTCCTTCGAGTTCGAGCGCAAGTTCCTCGTCAAAGAATTACCCGAGGGTGTGGTCGAGCACGGCGCCCCGCAGGTGATCATTCAGGCCTACGTCTTTGCCGAGGCCGGCTATGCGATCCGCGTCCGCCTCCAGTTCCGCGGCGCAAAGCTGCCCACCGAGACTGCCCCGTTCGACCCGGCCCTCGACGAGCTCGGCGCCTACGAGCGCCGCCTCCTCGCGGCTCTGATCGCCGAGCATCACGACACCGCAGTGGCGACCATCGCGGTCAAGTCCCCGTCCGTGAACGGGGAGCGGTACGAGATGGAGACCGAACTCGACACGGACGTTGCCGTGCAGATCATCCAGCGTTCGCCGCGGGTCATCGCCAAGACGCGCCACTCGCTGTGGTTCAACGAGGACGGCTGGGAGTTCGACGTGTTCGTCGGGCAAAACCTCGGCCTCATCGTGGCGGAGATCGAACGCCTGACCCCCGTCGTCGACCTTGATATCCCCAGCTTCTGCCTCACGGAGGTCACGGCCGATCCGCGCTTCACCAACGACTCCCTGTCCAAGGAACCCTGGCAACACTGGGATGCCCTATACGTGAACGAGCTCGCCCAACGCGGCCCGTTCTTCCTCGACCTGCGCTCGGCCGACTGACCCTGAGCCGACGTCGTCCCCGCGGCTGATACCCCTAGGTGACGCGCGGCCGAAGTTCCGCCCAGGGGGTGACGGCGCCCGGCGAGGCGCGCGAATATAATGGAACCATGGCGACCTCAAAGAAGAAGACCAACGTCATGACCCAGATTCTCATCGCGCTGGGCCTGACGCTTATTGTGATTGTCGGGATGAGCATGGCGCTTATTGTGATTGTCGGGATGAGCATGGCGCGCGAGAGCGCGCATTCGTTCGTTGAGCTTGAACAGCAGGTCACCTACCACAATCACGACACGACGACGATCGAACCGTTCCGCTCGCAGTACGTGGGCGACAATTCGAACACAGTCCAGCTGCTGTACGCCTTGCCGCTCGGCCCGCGCATCGACAGGGTGGAGATCCACGAGACTGCGGTCGACGTGGTTCTCACGGACGCACCCGACGTTGATCCGCAGGCCGAGCGCGACGACGTCCTGTATTCGGCCGTCGCATTCTTCGCCGCGGTCGATAACGGGAGTGCCCTGACCTACCGCTCGCCCGAGGCCGAGTATTCGGTAACTCGCCAAGACGTTGAGGCTCGCTTCGGAGCTCCGCTCGGCGACCTGCTCGACTCCGCGGCCGAATGGAAACGTGTGCGAACGCTCATTCCGATCGAGGCTGATTCCCTCGTGTCGGAAGGCGCCGTGTAAAATCGCTGGTAATCAATTTATTTCGGGTGTGACCAGTAGTTTTAGTCTGGCCGAGCGCCCGTAATATTACGCTGAAGTGCATTGACACGGTCGCGCGTGTCGGTATGATAAATACAAGCTTGCGCACCAGATTTTCTGAGGAGCGCCCGGCAGGGTTCCTTTCAGTGATTGATAACTGAGGTGAGCGGTTATCAATCACTCCCTGCCCACTGGCTGGTACGAGGTGTTTGCTGTCCTCTCGTACCAGCCAGACTTTTGCTCGGAGGGTGTTCGCCGAGCGCCTGTACACTGACCCCATGCAAGAACTCGGAATTTCGTCGATTCACCCGGAAGCCCCCGCGATATTCTCGGCCGCCGCAATCATGCGCGCTCCGATCGACCTCGAGGAAGCAGTCGGCCGCCTCGCGCCCCTGTGGGGAGAAGCGATCGAACCCGCGTGGGAACAGGCGGACGAATCCGATCCGAACACGCGCATCCTCCACTTCGAGATCGACGGCGTCCGCGTCCTGCTCACCCCGATCAACCACGGCCTGCGCCTCGACAAGGGCCAGCTGCCGCTCCACCGCTTCCACGTCGCCGCATCGTTCTACGCGCCCGAGGACAAGGCCGGCGAGGGAGCGCTCGCGGGAGAAAGCGAGGATACGACGCTCCACGAGCTACGGCGTCGTCATCGCATGGTCTCCGCACACATCATCTATACGGAAGTCATGGACGTCCTCATGCGCGAGCCCGCGGCGATCGGCGTCTACCGCGACGAGCTCGGCGTGCTCATGCCGCCGAAGATGGTCACGGAACTGTCGGGCCTGCTGCGCGACGGGCAGGCGCCGCTGGCGCTGTGGATTAACGTCCGCGTTCACAAGCACGACCTCACGAACGGCCGCACGCTCGGCCTGCCCAACTTCGGGCATCTTGACCTGCAGATCCGCGAATCCACGCGCTCCGACGAGGACGTGTACAACCTCCTCATGAACGTCTCAAATTACATCGTCACCGGCGATACGTTCCTGCTGCCGAGCCAGACCCTCGGGTACGCCGATGGCCAGGCGCTCGCGATCTCTCAGGAGGTCTCGCAGGCCGACGGCGCCACGGTGATCCGCCTCGACTTCTAGGTTCCGCTCGATAGGGTGGTGGGAGCGACGTAGATGGAGAACCTGTGGCACTGGTAACGATTGGCGGAATGATCGGCGTTGGCAAGACGACGGCGGCCAGCCTCATCTCCCAACACCTAGGTGCGCCGCTGCATCTGGAGAACGTGGACGGCAATAAGATCCTCGAAAAGTTCTACACCGCCACGCCCGAGGAAGAGCAGGCCAAGCGCTATCCCTTCCTCCTCCAGCTCAGCTTCCTCAACTCGCGCTACGCGGACATCAAGCGGGCGCTCGTCGAGCGCCATGCCGTGCTCGACCGCTCCATTTACGAGGACTGGTACTTCGCGCGCGTCAACACCGACATGGACCGCATCTCCGAGCTCGAATTCTCCATCTATGAGGATCTGCTGGCGAACATGATGGAAGAACTGAGCTTCTTCCCGAAGAAAGCGCCGGATCTGTTCGTGTTCCTTCACGCCGAGTTCGACACGATCGTGCGCCGCATCTCCACCCGCGGCCGCGACTTCGAGCAGGACGACTCGCAGCTCGCCTACTTCCACCGCCTGTGGGAGGGCTATCGCAACTGGGCCGAGACCAAGTACAACCAGTCGCCGGTGCTCGTGTTTGACACCGAGCGCTACGATTTGGCCGACCCCGAGCACCAGCAGTACCTGCTCGAGCTCGTTGACCGGGAGCTCGCGGCACAGAATCCTGACGCGCTGTAGATGCTGGTCAGGCCGGTGGCGCTTCAGCGTCGTCGATGCAGCGCGAGAGAAGTTGGCCTAGCGTGTCGCGCTCGTCGGGGGAGAGAGGCGCGAATACTTCTTCGGCGATGCTCGCCCGGCTCGCCCGCAGCGCTTCGAGGTGCTGCTCGCCCTCGCTCGTGACAGAGACGATCTTCGCCCGGCGGTCGGTGGGATCCGGGGTTGACTGGATGAGTCCGGCGTCGGTGAGGGAGTCAACGACGTCGGTTACCGCGCGCGGGGTAATTCCTAGTTTTTCTGCCAATCGGGCGGGTCGGATGGGTTCGCGGCCGATGGCTCGCAGGGCGCGCGCTTGGTGTGGCGCAATTGGCAGCCGCAGGCTTCGATGCCTGATAATTCGCGCCAAACGCTGAATCTGCTCGCCGATCTCTGAACCACTTTGTGCCATGCGGGAATAATATCAGCATCTCATGCACTATACTCATTGTGAAGTAACTACATTAATCCCTCATCGACGAAGGGAGAGTGCCTATGAACGGGTCACCTCAACAAAGAACCGCGGTCAAGAACAAGGACGACCTGGAGCAGCTGAAGAACGCTCCGGTCAAGTTCTCCCGCGTAGCTAAGCTCTTCAAGCCTCACGCCGCAGCGATCGCGCTCGTAGTGGGGCTCATCGTTGCAACCGCTGGTCTGACAGTGGTGCAACCATTCCTCGTTCGCCGAACGGTCGACGAGGCTATCCCTCATCAGGACGTCGACCTGCTCGTCTCACTCGTGCTCGCCATGATCGGGCTGGTGGTCGTCACCCAGGCGATCGGCGTCGTGCAAACCTGGATGTCCACACGGATCGGCCAGCGCATCATGCACACGCTGCGCGTGGACGTGTTTGGCAACTTGCAGCGCCAGTCCATGGGCTTCTTTACGAAGAATAAGGGCGGCGAGATCCAATCGCGCCTGACGAACGACATCTCCGGCATGCAGTCGGTGGTCACGAGCACGGCCACGTCCATCGCCTCGAACGTCACCATGACGGTGGCGACCGTCGCGGCCATGATCGCGCTCAGCCCCACGCTCTCGCTTCTATCGCTGGTCGTGCTGCCACCCGCCGTCTGGCTGACGCGCCAGGCCGCCCTCACCCGACGTCGTATCACCGACAAGCATCAGCGCACGCTCGCCGTGCTCCAGCACAACGTGACGGAGAACCTCTCCGTGTCCGGTGTCCGCCTGAGTAAGACCCTCGGCGCGGACGATCGCATCCACCGTGAGTTCGCCACCGTCAGCCACGACCTCATCGACCTCGAGCTCGAATCGCAGCTCGCCGGCCGCTGGCGCATGGCCACCATGCAGGTGATCTTCGCCGTCATCCCCGCGCTGGTGTACCTGGTGGCAGGCTTGCCCGCCACATC
The DNA here is from genome assembly GCF_043424875.1 of Trueperella sp. Taxonomy (NCBI): domain Bacteria; kingdom Bacillati; phylum Actinomycetota; class Actinomycetes; order Actinomycetales; family Actinomycetaceae; genus Trueperella; species Trueperella sp. The sequence goes on from NZ_JBHWPL010000042.1 coordinate 46,175, forward strand.
GAACGGCATGACCATCGGAACGCTCATCGCGTTTTCCACGCTGCAAAGCCAGATCTTCCGCCCCATCACGGGCCTGCTCAACGTGAGCGCCCAGTGGGTCGCGTCCATGGCGCTGTTCTCAAGGATCTTCGAATACCTCGACCTCAGGCCGGAGGTGGCAGAGCCGGACACCCCGCGCGACGCGCAGATCCTCGACACGAGCGTGGAATTCAGCGACGTCACCTACCGCTATCCCGGTGCCGACGTCGACGCGCTCGCAAACGTCTCATTCACCATCCCCGCAGGCACGACCACCGCGATTGTTGGTCACACGGGGTCTGGCAAGTCCACGATCGCCTCACTGCTGGCGCGGCTCGTTGACCCCACCGCGGGTCAGGTGGCCCTCGGCGGCGTCGACCTCCGCGACGTGAGCGCTGCGGCGCGAACCGCGCGCATCGGCGTCGTGAGCCAAGAAACGTATCTCGCTCACGCAACGATTGCGGACAACATGCGGATGGCGAAGGAAGACGCCACGGACGCCGACATCTGGGCCATCCTAGAGAGCGCGAATATCGCGGACCTCATCCGAGCGCTGCCGGACCAGCTCGAGACCGTCGTGGGCTCGCGCGGTTACCGATTCTCGGGCGGCGAGCAGCAGCGACTCTCGCTGGCACGCACGCTCCTGCGCGAACCGCAGATCCTGATTCTTGACGAGGCCACGTCCGCGCTCGACAACCAAACCGAGCGCGCGATCCAGAACGCGGTGAACGCGTCGGGAACCACGCGGCTGGTCATTGCCCACCGGCTCTCAACGGTTCAGGACGCCGACCAGATCATCGTCCTCGACGAGGGACAGATCGTCGAGCGCGGCTCGCATGAGGAGCTCATGGCCCAGCGCGGGCAGTACGCGAACCTCGTGTCAATCGCCTCGCGCGAAGCGGCCGAGCCCGTGCTCAGCATGGCCTCGTAATCGAAAGGCTCGGCTCTGTCAGTTCTGATCGCGGATGAACGCGGGCAACTCCGCCGCGTAGTCGAACGCGGCGCGGTAGGCAACGAGCCCGTCGGCGTCGATGATCGACAGGCCGTCGGCCACGCCGCGCTTGCCGGGGCCGACCTCGGCGTCGATGTCGATGATCGCGTTCGTGAGCTCCGCTCCCGAGCGAACCACCGCGCCGTCGAGGACCACGCAGTTCGTCACTGACGCGCCCTCCTCGATGACGGCCTTGGGCCCGATGATCGAGTTGGTGACCGCGCCAGAGACAGTTGTCCCCGCCGAGATCATCGCCTGATCGATGCTCGCCTCTTTCGTCACCTTCGCCGGGCGCAACTGCGGCTGCGCGGACCAGATCGGCCACTCGTCGTCGTCAAGTCGCACGCCATTTCCCTCAAGGATGTGCATGTGTGCGGTCCAGTAGGCCTGGGGCGTGCCAACGTCGACCCAGTAGCCGTCATGCTTGTGTTGGGCCACGCGGTGGTTCTCAACGAAGTAGGGCAGCAGGTCATCGCCGTAGTCCTCGAGGCCGGGTCCGGATTGCGCTCCTCGATCAGCGGGATCTGCGAGAACAGCGTGTCCGAGTTGCCCTCGTGGAAGCCTTCGCCCTCCGCGCCCGTGTAGGGCACCGTCAGTTGAAGCCCCCGATGCGAGCGGTCCAGATCCCACGGGCGGCCATTGTCGAGGTGTCGGTTAAGCGTGTGCGGGAGGTACTCCTCCACGAGCAGCACGTCGCTGATGTGAGCGTGCGCGAGGTTCGACAGCGACACATCAATGAGGCGGTACGTACCGCCAAACGGGAGGGACGGCTTCGCGCGCTTTTCGGTGAGGACGTCAAGGCGGGAACCTTCGCCGCCGGCCATGACGATGGCAAGGATGTTGGGCAGCCTCATTTCTCTAGCCTAAACGCGCACCCCGCCGATTCACGGGTTATCCGGCCCCGCCGCTTGCTGGTGGCGAAACTGCTGGTGCAATACCTGGCTGGCGGCGCGACTGGCTCGTTGCGTGTTGACTGGCGCCTAATTTGGCCGGCCGCGGCCTAGCTGAACGCGCGAAATCGACTGCTTTGACGCGGAGGCTCGCAACTTTAGTGAGAATTTGGCGAGTTTGGCCCATTTTCGGCACGCCATGCCTGGTAGGTCACTAAAGTTGCGCCAGATGCGAGGTACTGACGTACACGCGCAGCACAAGCGCGCATCCGAACAGCCAATAAGCGTCGAAATGATCGCCCGCGCCGCCGGGGGAATCTCACACGTGGTCGCCGTTGGGGAAGGTGCTAACATATTGCCGGACGTTCGAGCGATCGACGCCGCGGGCCAGCGACTAGAGCCGCCGGCCCGCACTTGGGTGGTGGCAGCGCCCGGTGAACCCTTCTGTATGTTCAGCATGCGCGGAGATTATTCATGAAAGCTGCCTATGCGCCGATTCGGCGCGGTTATTACGACGTATTTGTGGCCATGTTCGTGGCCTTCCTGTTACTGTCCAACATCGCGGCAACCAAGCTCATCGACGTCGGCCCGCTCATTTTCGACGGCGGCGCCCTGCTCTTCCCGCTCACTTACGTGATTGGCGATGTGCTGGCCGAAGTGTACGGATTTAAAGCCGCACGCAAGGCCATCGGGCTGGGATTCATCGCGTCGATCATTGCTTCTGCCACGTTCTATCTGGTGCAGATCGCGCCACCGGCCGCGGAGTACGAGAATCAAGCGGCCTTCGAGGCCGTGCTCGGCGTGGTGCCGCGCTTCGTGCTCGCGTCGCTGTGCGGCTACATCGTTGGCCAGCTCCTCAACGCCTACGTGCTCACGTGGATTAAGAACCGCTGGGGCGAAAAGCATCTGTGGGCGCGCCTCGTGGGCTCGACTGTGGTCGGCGAATTCGTCGACACCATTATCTTCTGCACGGTCGCGTGGTACGGCGTGGTTTCGTGGGGAACGATCCTCAATCTGACGGCCACCGGCTTTGTGTACAAGGTGGTCGTGGAGATTGTGTTGCTTCCCGTCACCTACGCCGTGATCAACTGGGTGAAGAAGAACGAGCCGGGCTACGGCGTGGCCGACAGCGCAGATCCGACGCCGGTGGAGGCCGGCGCCACCGGTGACCAGCCCACCGAGTGCGCGTAGGGTAGGCACATGAGTTTTACGTTGGGAACGCGGCTCGAGGGTGAGCTCGGGCGGACGGGCACGATTCACACGCCGCACGGGGATATTCAAACTCCGGCGTTTATTCCGGTGGGTACGAAGGCGACGGTCAAGGGAGTCACGCCGGAGGAAGTCGCGGAGGTTGGCGCGCAGGCCGTGCTCGCCAACGCCTACCACTTGTATCTGCAGCCGGGCTCGGACGTGGTGGACGCCGCCGGCGGCCTCGGCTCGTTCATGAATTGGCCCGGGCCCACGTACACGGACTCGGGCGGCTTCCAGGTGATGAGCCTCGGCTCGGGATTCAAGAAGGTGCTCAGCGAGGAGTTTTCCGGCAAGAAGCTAGCCGACGACGCGGTGGCCGAC